>NZ_JBLRWX010000125.1:0-7856 GCF_047921035.1 Natronococcus sp. | reverse complement strand
ATCGACACCGTTGTCGTCGAATTCGTCTTCCTCGTCGACACCGTTGTCGTCGAATTCGTCTTCTTCATCGACACCGTTGTCGTCGAATTCGTCTTCTTCATCGATGCCGTTGTCCTCGAGTTCGTCTTCCTCGTCGACGGCGTCGTCATCGGCCGGTTCCTCGTCAACCGGATCCACGACCGGCTCCTCATCGAGAAGGACGAGTGCGGTCGCCTGGCCGATCGAGACCTCCTGGGCGTCGTCGAGATCGTTCTCGTCAACGCCGTTTTCCTCGAGGTCATCGCCATCGACGCCGTTCTCGTCGAGGTCGTTCTCGTCGTCCTCGTTGACGGCCTCATCGTCCTCGAGTTCGTCGTCGGTCTCGTCAACCGGCTCCTCGGGGAGGTCGTCAGCGTCCTCGATCAGGACGAAAATTGTCGCCTGTTCGATCGTCACTTGCAGCGCTCCCTCGTCAGGAGCGTCTGTCGGTTCCTCGTCGGTTTCGTCGTTCTCGTAGTCGTCGACGCTGGTTACAGCGGGGCCCGCTGCAACGGCTGCGGCTCCGCCCGAGCCCAGCACCATCAGCGCGACAACGACGACGAGTATGTTACGTACGCTCATGTCCCGCGTTCGTGATACGGGTAGTCGTAGCGCTTAAACTGGGACTGCCATTTCAGTGATAAATATCACGTTCCGCCGGGTAACCCGGGCGCTAGTCGCCACCGGCGGCGGAAAATACCAATTACGATTACCCTTCCCGAACTCTCCGATTCGGCCGACCGCTTCGGGATGGCGCGTCGAACGTCCTCCCTAGTCTCGACTCGCAGACCGTTCTGGTCGGTCTCTCAGATCCCGTTTCCTTCATCGTTCCGCGTCGATCAGTCTCCCCACAGGTATCCGAGATTGAACGACGGCCCGGCGCTCAGTACACCGACTCGAGGATCTCCGTTCGGAGTTCGTCGAACCCCTCGAGATAGTCGCGACGTTCCCGTCGTAGCTCCGCGAGGGCCGACTCGTAGTCGTCGACGTAGTCGGGGACGTAGTAGTCCTCGACGTCGATGCCGGGGACCGACTCGGGAATCGTCAGCCCGGTCGTGTCGTCGTCGGTCCACTCGACGGTGCCGCGGGCGGTCTCGGTGAGGATCGTCACCGACTCGGTGACGCCGACGTCCTTCGCGTCGTCGCCGAGATACCCCGTGTTGAGCAGGTAGCAGTCGACGCCAAGTTCGTCGATGAGATCCTGAAAGAGGTTGCCCTCCTCGCCCTCGGGGCCGACGATGAAGGGGTTGGTCCCAACGACGCGGATCGACTCGCCGGCCCGCGAGGGGTCGCCCGCGCTGGTCTCGATCGACTCCCCGAGCATGAAGGCCGCCGCGGCCTGGGCCGTCGAGAGCTTCGAGACGGGCGGCATCAGCGGATTCCGGGTGATGAAGAATATCTGGTCGACGCGGTCGAGGTCGATCTCGTCGGCCGCGCTCGAGAGCTCGTCGCGCTGGACGATCGCGCGCGCGTTGGACGTGTACCTGGGCTCGTCGAAGTCGACCGTACCGTCGTCGTCGACGGCGACGTTCTCGAGGATCGCCGACTCGTCGGTCGCGGCCTCGTAGAGGGCGGGCTGTTCGTCCTCGTCGAGCCCGATCGTCTTGATGAACAGTCCCTTCCCCTCGCTGCCGGGAACCGTCCCGTCGGGCAGCAGCGCGCAGACGTCGTCCTGGAGCATGGTCGCGCCCTCCTCGTCCTCGAGCCAGCAGCCGTGGGCGGTGAGCGTCGACTTGCCCGTCGCCGACAGCCCCATAAAGAGCTGGCCGACGTCGCGCAGGTCGCCGTCGGCGTCGCGGACGCGGACGCGTTTGCTCCCGGCGTGGAGCCCGAGTCCGCCCCGCTGTTTGATGCGGTACATAAAGAGGCGGAGGAACGACTTCTTGGCCTCGCCGGTGTAGTCGCTGCCCAGTACCGCGGTGAGACCCTCGTCGGGGAGGATCCGGATCGCGGTCTCGTCGTGGTCGGGCAGCTGTACCGTCTGGAGATCCGGCTCGCGGCCGTCGCTGGGTTCGAACAGGCTCGCCCAGGCGAACGCGATCCGGGCGTGTTCGACGGGAACGTAGAGCCGACAGCAAAACGTCGCCTCCGGATGGCGTCCCATCAGGCGGTCCACGCAGAGCAGCTCGCGGGATTCGGTGGCTTCGACCGCGGTCTCGACCAGTTGGTGGTCGCGCTCGCCGAACGCGTGATCGACGGCGTTTTTCGTTCGATCGGAGCTGCGCGAGCGAACGTCGCTGACGTACGACGGCGAGCCGAACTCCGTCGTCGTCTCCTCGTGTTCGGCGAGTTCGCGCAGTTCCTCGAGCGACGGATCGTACCGGACGTTCGATGCGGTCGCTGGGTCGGGAAGCGCTCGGCTCGGCGGACGCGGCTCCGCCCCGGTTTCGGACATACGGTTGGGTCATCATCTTCCTTATGTATAAACATGGTGGCCTTTGATCCGAGCGTGTCACTTCCTATCGTACGCCTGATCGAGATAGGCGAAACCTACGTATTGATGGCTTGAATACCGGATACTGAACCTCCAACGAATAGTCACTTCACGTATGATTACAGAAGTAAACTCGCCTCAGAAGTAATTCTGATTCGATTCCGAACGGGATACTCTCGCGAAGACGAGAGCGACGGCTCGACGGAGACGGTCGGAAAACGTTCCGTCGGTCGGCAATCCAACTCCGGCTCGGTCGCCGTCCGGCTACTCCCCGAGGATCCCGTCGTCCGCCACGTTCGGCGCGCCGACGACGAGTACCCGGCTCTCCTCGGCGGCTCTGAGCTGTCGCCACGACTCCGGCGGGACGACGAGCATCTCGTCGGCGGTGAGCTCGACGACGTCGCGTCGGTCCTCGCGCTCGATCGTGACGTCGACGGTCCCCTCGAGGACGGCGTACAGCTCCTCCTGTTCGCCCTGGCGGTGGTAGGCGTTCTCCTCGCCTTTCTCGTAATGCCAGACGCTCGGTCGCATCCGTTCGGTCCCGAGTTCGGATCCGACGTCGAGCAGCGTGGGCGTCTCTCCGTCGAATTCGCGAGCGTCGGCGTTCTCGAGGTCGACCAGCGAGTACATGGCCGTCGATTCGAGAACCGAACGCTAAAAGCCGATGCCGGCGGGAGACGTGAGTCCGTGCCGTTCGGTTCGACGGTCGCCTCAAGGGGTGCTCACGGAGTCGCGCTCGAGTAGCGACCACGTTACCAATATCCTCTCGGGTCGAAGGTCGAGTATGGACCCGTACTTCCCCAGTCCGAACCCACCCTGCGTCCCGAAACCCTGCCAGCGGTGTGAGACGCGCGTCGACGGCGACGAGACGGAGGGCTGGTGGCTCGAGCGCCGGCAGTGGCAGGGACCGAACTACTACCAGCTGCTGTGTCTGTCCTGCTGTGTCGCCGTGATGAACGAGGAGCCGATCCATCCCGACGTCGTACACGAAGCCGACGCTCGAGACGTCCTCTACGACTGACCCGGAGGGGGAACCGGGAAGTGCCGGGGGCGCCAACGACTCCGTATGGGTTTTCACACGTTTCCGCTCGACCGGGCCGACGAACTCGAGGATCCCTCGCGGTACCGGTACTGCTCGCGCGAGGAGCTGCTCGAACTGCTCGATCCGTCCGACGACGACGTCCTCGCGGATCTAGGCTCGGGAACCGGGTTCTACACCGACGACGTCGCGCCGTTCGCCGAAACGGTGTACGCGGTCGACGTCCAGTCGGCGATGCACGACCGGTACCGGGAGAAGAGCGCACCCGAGAACGTCGAGTTCGTGACCAGCGAGGTGTCGACGCTTCCGTTCGCCGAGGACGAACTCGACGGGGCGTTCTCGACGATGACCCACCACGAGTACGCGACTCCGCCCGGGTCGGACGAGTCCGACGACGCGCTCGCCGAACTCGCGCGGGTCATCCGCCCCGGCGGTCGCCTCGTTACCGTCGACTGGTCGGGTGACGGCGACGGCGAGGACGGCCCGTCCCTCGAGGAACGGTTCTCGCTCGAGGAGGCCGTCGACGGGCTCGAGGCGGCCGGGTTCACCGTGGAGACCGCCCGCAATCGCCCCGAGACGTTTGCGCTCGTCGCAGTCCGGTAGGCGACGCGATAGGCGAATGGGCGGAACTAGAGTGGACTGTTGTTGTATAGCCTCGGTTACTTCTCCTTGAGGTATTCGTACAGAATGCTTTTTGCGCTCGATGCGCCTGACCGGTCGGATGAGAGTCGGCCCATACACGCCACCGGAACCGTCCTACGAGTGCCCCGGCTGCGGATACAGAGGCTCACCCGAATCGGGTCCGCTCTGTCCCGACTGCGGCGGGCAGCTCAGAAACATCGCCGTCGCTCGAGAGTAGTCGGGTTCGAAGTCAGTCGAAATCCGGCAGATCCTCGGGCGGTTCGTACTCGGCCTCCCAGTCGATGTACTCCTCTTTGAGGATCACCGAGACGATCTGGCCGAACTCGGTCAGCTCGGCGTTGATCGCCGAGACGGTGCCCCAGGTGTCCAGTTCGGGGTGGTACTCCCGCTCCTGCCAGTCCTCGGAAATGCCGGGGGCGTGGTAGCCGACGCGGTCGGCGAAGTCGTCCCAGAAGAAGTCGAACTCGGCGAAGAGGTCGAGATCCCGGGCGATCCCGTACTCGCGCTCGTCGAGATCGGTGTCCTCGAGCCACTCCTCGAAGGCCTCCTCCCAGGCGCCCTCGCGGAGGAATTCCTGTAGCTCCTCGCGTCGGTAATCGATCTCGGTCGGATCGTCGGCGCTGATCGTCGCGTCGTCGTACTCGTTCGGATCGACGAACGACAGCTCCGGCGGCTCCGGCGGCTCGACCTCGAGTCCCATAACGGGCCGTACGACCGGTCGCCGGATAAGGATTCCCACAGCAGAGAGACGGACTCCCGTACGTCGTTCCCGGAGCGGCCGCGAGCCGTCCGGGGCCGCTCCGAGAAACCGGTACCGCAGACCGTCTCAGACGATGCCGAGCGCCGAGAAGCCGGCGACCGAGGCGACCGTCAGCACGACGGTCCAGACGGCGATCCCCGCGGTCATCCAGGCCGCGACGAGCCGACCCCGACTGCCGGCGAGCAGGGCCACGAGCGCGGCGATGTGGACCCCGGTCATCACCGGACCCGCGAGGGAGACGCCGGGGAGCCCGTACCGATCCCAGAGCCGACGGGCTCGCGCGTAGCGATCGCTGGGCTCGTCGCTTCCGGTCCGGCTCTGCCACCACTCCAGCAGCCGTCGGTAGCCCAGAATCAGCGCGTACACCGAGCCGACATTGCCGGCGAAGGCGACGACAGCGGTCGTTACCGGGTTCAATCCGAGGCCGACGGCGACTGGAACGACGACGAGGATCTCGACCACCGGGATCGCCGCGAACAGAAACACGAGCGCGTACTGGACGATACCGGTTGCTTCCTCGAGGGCGGTACCGACGTCGACGAGCAGCGGTGTGAGCGACATCGAACGCTTCTTCTCGGAGGTAGGCGCCGTTTCGGTCAAATAGCTGCCGTTAGTACGCGGATCCGAACACTCAACCCCGCCCTCGCCGTACGCCCGGTGATGACAGGCTACGAGGCGGCGATCCTCGACGTCGACGGAACGATCGTTCGGGGGGAACAGCTTCTTCCGGGCGCGACCGACGGGCTGGCGGCCCTCGACCGGGCCGGCTGCGACCGGTTGCTGTTCTCGAACAACCCGACGCGGGGCAGCGCCCACTACCGGGAGCAACTCGAGCCACACGGAATCGCGGTCGAACCCGAGAACGTCTTGACGTCGGCGACGGTCTCCGCGGAGTACCTCGCCGCGACCCACCCCGACGCGACGGTGTACCTGGTCGGCGACGACCGCCTCGAGTCGATCCTGGCCGACGCGGACGTCGCGCTCGTCGACGACCCCGAGACGGCCGACGTCGTCGTCGGCTCGTTCGACAGCGACTTCTCGTATGGAACGCTGTGGGAGTCGCTGCGGGCCCTCGAGGACGGGACCGACTTCTACGGGACCGATCCGGACACGACGATCCCGGTCGACGACGGACTGATGCCGGGCTCGGGGGCGATCCTCGCGGCGATGGGGGCCGTCGCCGGCCGCGAACCGGACGCCATCCTGGGCAAGCCCTCGAGCGTCGCGGCCGAGGCGGCGATCGATCGGCTCGGCGCCGATCCGAAGGACGTCCTCGTCGTCGGCGACCGCCTCGACACCGACATCGCGCTGGGCGAGCGCGCCGGGATGGAGACCGCGCTCGTGCTCACCGGAATCACCGACGAGGCGACCCTCGAGTCCGCGAGCGTCGAGCCCGACCACGTCCTCGAGTCGCTCGGCGACGTCGACCGCCTGCTGTAGCCTACTCGCCCGGGTTCTCGAGGAGCTTCGCGACCGTGACGAAGGCGTCGAACTCGGGGGGCGAGCCGGTGATCTGGACGACGTTCCGGGAGGGATCGTACTGGATGAACTCCACCTCCGCCGACTTCGGCAGGTGGACGTGCTGGAGTTCCAGGGCGATCCGGTCGAGGGAATCGAACTCGGGATCCGCCTCCGCGTCGTCGTCTTCCCACTTCTCGACCGTCTCGACGACCTCGGCGACCGAGACGGGACCGTCCCGCTCGTAAAGATAGTAGAGGGCGTACCTGCGGCGTTCGTCTCCCAGAAGGTCGAAGACGGTCTCCAGCTCAACCATGCGTACGGTTGGCGCAGTAGCGGTTTAGCTCTTGTCGCTATTTCCGTCGGCTTCTCCCTCGAGAGCCGCTCGACGAAGTTGCTCTCCCTCCTCACTGTCGACGGTTAGCTCCGGGACGGTCGTCGGTCGGTTCTCGTCGTCGATCGCGACGTAGACGAAGTACGACTCCGTGGTCTTCTCGCGCTCACGGGTTCGGAGGTCCTCGCGCTCGGTGACCAGCCGGACCTTCACGCTCGAGGTGCCGGCGTCGTAGACGTAGGCCGTGATGTAGGCGGTGTCGCCGACGGGAATCGGGCGCTCGAAGTCCATCCGGTCGACCCGGGCGGTGACGCAGGTCTCGCCGGAAAAGCGCATCGCCGACATCGCGCCCACCTCGTCCATCCACTTCATCACGTTTCCCCCGTGGGCGACCTCGAGCATGTTCGCGTGGTTGGGCTGGACCATCTCGCGGTTCTCGATCAGTGTCTCCAGTAGATCGGTCATCGGGAGGGGGTTTCCCGCGTCCGCAGTTATGGATGCCGGGAGCGTCGCGTCGGCTGTGAACGCGTCCCGTTCGAGCCTTCGATACTGGTAAAAGTCGGCGACGAGTTGGCACTCCTAATGAGTGATGCAGGCGACGCCGACGTCCCGGAGCCTCCCGACCCCGCCGGCGAGGGACGGGGTTCCGTCGACGTCCTCGGGACCGCCCACGTCTCGCAGGCGAGCGTCGACGAGGTCCACGAGACCGTCGACGAGCGGGAGCCGGACGTCGTTGCCGTCGAACTCGACGAGAACCGGTACCGCCAGATGCAGGGCGGCGCCCCGGACGATATCGAGGCGAAGGATCTGCTCTCGGGCAACACGGTCTTCCAGTTTCTGGCCTACTGGATGCTCTCGTACGTCCAGTCGCGGCTCGGCAGCCGGTTCGACATCGAGCCCGGCGCGGACATGCGGGCCGCCATCGAGGCCGCCGAGCGAAACGGCAGCGGCGTCGCGCTGGTCGATCGGGACATCCAGATCACGATCCAGCGGTTCTGGACGCGGCTGTCGTTCGCCGAGAAACTCAAGATGGTCGGCGGGCTCGCGCTCGGGGTTACCGATCCACGAACGATCAGCCTCACCTTCGGCGCAGCGCTTGGCGCCTTCCTCGGACTCGTTTTCGGCGCCTTCCTCGCGCCGGTGTTCGGCCTCGGCGACCTGCTCGCCCTGG
>NZ_JBLRWX010000124.1:0-7915 GCF_047921035.1 Natronococcus sp. | reverse complement strand
GTAACGATTTACCGGCGCAACCGCCACACGGGTCGCGGTTGCGCCGGTAATGACTTACAGTAAACCGTATCAGTCGACGAACTCGTCGAGGGTCGTCTCCGCTCCGGCCCGGACCTCGGTGACCAGCGCGCCGTCGATGTCGAGCCCGAGCACGTCGACGGCGGCCCGTCCGACCCGGTCGCGGAGCTCGGCGGGCGAGTAGACGCCGAGTCGCCACTGGGAGTACTGGGCGGCCCGCAGCGCCTCGACCAGCGGCGACTGCTGGCCGAGCTGTCGCACTTCGCCGTTGACTAACACGCGACTCGTCGACTCGGTCATCGAGGGACGCCCCGGCACGTCGAGGATGACGTGGGCCGGATCGACGTCCACCCTGTCGGCGATCTCACGCTCGAACTCGCGGATCGTCCCGTGATCGGACTCGATGATCCCGCCAGGTACATCGTCGATCTCGGCCCAGACGGCGCGTTTGAACAGGTCGCGCTGGTCCAGCCGTCGAGAGAAGGCGCTCGTCGCCTCGCAGTTGCGCAGCGCAACCGTCAGATCGTAGTCGTCCATCCGCTGGAGCCGTTCGGCGTCGACGCCCGCCTCCGGCGCCTCGAGCAGCCGTTCGGCCGCGCGCCGGAGCATCGCCTTGCTGATCCGGGCGACGCTGTGGCTGTACACGGTCGGGTTCATCAGCGCCCGGGCGACCAGCAGGCTCTCGGCGGTCTGGACGTTGCCCTCGTCGAGGACGAGTTCGCCGTCGGTGAAGGTCAGCTCCCGGACCAGTCGTCCGTGGTCGATCGTCCCGTAGGGAACGCCCGTGTGGTGGGCGTCGCGCACGAGGTAGTCCATCCGATCGACGTCGAGCTCCCCGGATACGAGCTGGCCGAACCGCCCCTCGCCGGCGACCAGTCCGGCGACCGCCTCGGGCTCGAGGTCGTGGTCCCGGAGGACGTCGCCGACCCGTCCGTCCGCGAGCAGGTCGTACACGTCGTCGTGGTAGCGGCCCGTTCGGCGGTGGGTGAGCGACTCGAGGTTGTGGCTGAACGGGCCGTGGCCGACGTCGTGGAGCATCGCCGCGGCGTGGACGCGCTCGGCCTGCTTCCCCTCGATGCCGAGTCCCTCGAGGGCCTCGCAGGCGAGGTGGTAGACCCCGAGGCTGTGTTCGAACCGCGTGTGGTTAGCGGACGGATAAACAAGCGAGACGGTACCCAGCTGGGCGATCCGACGGAGGCGCTGTACTTCGGGGGTGTCGAGCAGCGCTCGAGCCACGCCGTCGACCCGGATGTGGTCGTGGACGCTGTCCTTGATGGTCTTCATTACCGGATTTTTCGCCGCGTTCGTACAAAAGTCGTCGGACCGCGACCACCATCGAACCGTCGTCGGCGTTGAATACGACGACAGCAATACTTTATCCGTAGCCGTCTTCGGTTCGAGTACGATGACCGAACTCACGATTCCGCCGGACGCGGACGAGGAGCGCGCGGCACAGCTGGTGCGGGAACACGTCGAGGTCGGTGACGTCGTCGAGGTCCAGAGCAAGGAGTGGGCCGACGATAGCCAGGACTTCGACATCGAGGGCACGGTGACGGGCGTCGAGCCCGCCTACCTCGAGCTCGACGACCAGCCCGTCGACGAGGGTAGCGTCCGCTACGACGAGATTCACACCGTGATCCGAGTCGACGCGGAGTAATCGCCCGAGCGAGCGTTCGACCTGCCGAGTCGACTCGAGCGCCGTCCTTCAACGAACGTTCTCGTCGACCGGATTCTCGGGCCGATCGCCGTCCAGTACGCGTAGCACGTCCCGAGTCACGGTCTCTCGGAGTTCGACGATCGACTCCTCGGAGTACCAGGCGACGTGGGGCGTGAGAACGACGTCGTCGCGGCCGACCAGCGGCGAGTTCTCGGGCGGCTCCTCCGGTAGCACGTCCAGCCCCGCAGCGGCCAGCTCGTCGTCTTCGAGGGCCGTCGCCAGCGCCTCGTCGTCGACGACCGCGCCACGGGCCGTGTTGAGCAGGACGGCGTCGTCGGCCATCGCCGCGAACACCTCGGCGTCGAACAGCCCCCGCGTCTCCTCGGTCAGCGGCGTGTGTACCGAGACGATATCGGATCGCTCGAGCAGCCCGTCGAACGACACCTTCTCGACGCTGTGCTCGGCGAGTTCGGCGGCGGACTGGTGGGGGTCGTAGGCGACGAACTCGAGATCGAACCCCGAGAGCCGTTCGGCGATCCCTCGAGGAATCGAGCCGAACGCCGCGAAGCCGAGGGTCTTGCCCGCTAACCGGTGGATCGGCGCGCCGACCGTCCAGTCCCACGTCCCCTCGGCGATCGTACGGTCGTACAGCGCGGTCTTGCGCACGCAGGAAAACAGGAGCGCGATCGTGTGGTTCGGCACCTCGTCCTCGCAGTAGTCGGGGACGTTGACCACGGCGACGCCCTCGGCGGCGGCGGCCTCGAGGTCGACCGTATCGACGCCGATCCCGTATCGCCCCACGGCCGCGAGGTCGAGGGTCTCGAGGACGTCACGATCGACCGGCGCGTACTGGACGAGCAACGCGTCGGCCTCTACCTCCCGGGCCGCCTCGATCACCCCGTCGGCGGTTTCGGCGTCGGCCGCGACGAGGTCGACGTCTCGCCCCTCGAGGACGCCGCGTTCGATCTCGAGGTCGGGAAAGTCGAAGTCCGTGACGAGAATCGTGTCGGTCATCGGTCGGTCGACTCGTTCGCGCGTCCCGCCGATAGGCGTGTCGGCTGCGGTGACGTTCGTATATGTTTTTGACTGGAGGGCACTGTCTAGTTCGGCGCCTTCTCAGCCGGCGTTTTTCCGTCGAGCGATTGATGCGGTCTTTGGCGGTTATAATAATGCACGAACTGCTCAATCCATTCGCGTGCGCTTTCCCGACTGCCCACCCACGAATTATGGAAGCGGTCGACTCGATTTTGAGAGTATGAAAGTACATTCGTGAGCGGCCGAATTTCCCTTTCTACGACTCTCGAGCAAGAGTTAACCGCTTCTGCGCTGTAGCCTTACCATGATAGAACAAACCACAGCATCCGTAATGACACGGGCTGTGCGAACTACCACCGAAGACACGACGGCTAGCGCCATTGCAAGAATGTTCGCGGCAGACGATATTGGATCCGTAGTCGTGACTTCTCCGGAGACGAAAGATATCCTGGGTATTGTTACTAAATCCGATATTATGTATCAGGTCACTGTTGATGCAGATCTCTTGTCCCTCACCGTGGGTTCGTTTATGTCGACACCGGTAGTCACAGTCACGAGCGACAAATCGATCCGTGATGCGGCCACACTGATGAGAGAGCACTCAATCCAACACCTCCCAGTCGTGGATACCGATGAGCTTGTAGGGATTGTGACAACAGCTAATTTAGCTCACTATTTGCCCCGGCTTCGGAGAAACATTCTCAGATCTCGGAACGAGCTTAGCAGTCCGGACGGCTCCTGACATCCCCTCACGGCTAACGAGTTGCTGCAGTGCTTGAGCAGCGGCGTGCAGCGAGCTAGCCCGTTTCTCGAGTCGGTTGGAGACTCGTGGACTGTACGACCCAAGTCGCAGCCGTTGCATAGACCGTCAGATCACGCGCGTCGACATCCAGGACCTCCAGGACCATCTACGGCCGTTCGAACAAGGCTTCAGTGTGCTCCAGCCTGCAAATGGTGCCTGGTCGCCGGCTATGGCGGTCCTTCTCTGAGACTGGCCGTTCTTGCTACTTATTTCGTTTCGGCATCGTCGAGTAGCGCTTGACGGCATGCATGTCCGCCCGTTCGGACGGCGGCGGCGCCATCGTCGAGTGATGAGACGAACCGCTCGAGCCGAGTCCGCCACCACTGTTGTCGCCCAGCCCGAGGAGTCCACCATCGTCTTCGTCGTCCTCGTCACTTCCCTCGTCGGCCTCTTCCATCTCGTCCACATCGTCCTCGTCGTCTGTCGTCGTCCCCTCGAGTTGCTCCTTGATTTTTCCGATCCCGCTGATCTCCTCCAACGACGAACTCATCGCTGCGCGGAGACGATCCCCGAGATCGTCAGCGTCCTCGCCGTTACCGTCCTCGGCTTCTGTCTCGCTCTCGTCGTCGGCTGCCGACTTCTGTTCAGTTTCGTTCCGATCCGGGGTTTCGTCTTGGTCAGTGTCCTCCGTCATCGTCTCATCCGTCTCCGACTGGGCCTGATTGATTGCCTTACGGATTCCGACGGTCGCGTCCTCGAGTTGCTCCTCGTCTGACCGGTCGCCGAGCTTTGCGAGGCGCAGCAGTCGGTGGAGATCCTCGACGCGTTCGGGATCACCTTTCGCGATCGCCTCAGAAACGGACTCGGCCTCCGATCCGTCCGGGAGTGTTCCGAGGCCAACGGCCTCGAGCAATGCCATCGGCTCCGAGGACGCGACGAACTCGTCAGCTTCCCTCGCGACCTGGATAAGGCTATGGCCGGCGTCATCTGCCGTCTCCGCCGATGTTAGCAACGTCCCACTTTCGTCGCTCGCTTCGTTCAGAATCTCCGCCACTCGGGTGTCGTATCCGTCAGTTTCCGACTGCGTCTGCCGGATTGCCTCACGGATCCCGCCGGTTGCGTCCTCGAGTGTTTCCTCGTCCGACCGGTCGCCAAGTTTCGCGAGGCACAGCAGCCGATGGAGATCCTCGACGCGTTCGGGATCGCCCTTCGTGATCGCCTCGGAAACGGACTCGGCTTCTGATCCGTCCTCGAGCGTCCCGAGGCCGACGGCCTCGAGTAATTCTGTTGGCTCCGAGGACGCGACGAACCCGTCAGCTTCCTTCGCAACCTCGATAAGGCTGTGTCCGGTGCCATCTGGCGTCTCCGTCGATGTCAGCAGCGTCCCACTTTCGTCGCTCGCTTCGTCTAGAATCTCCGTCACTCGGGTGTCGTATTCCTCGTTCATGGATCGATCCGTTCGTGCCGCTGTGGTCTGCGATGATTACAATCCAGCCTCTGGTCCGAAGGCAGACAACGATCTGCTCGGAACACTCACAACCGGTCTAATCGGACTTCATCATCCGTAATCGTCTCGACGTTTCGCTCAGTAAGTTCGTAACTCTCCTCGTCAGAATCGCCCCACCCAAGCTTCGATTTGATAGTGTCTGCGATCCCTGGATCGGGATTGACGTGGGCGTTACCTCTTTCAACGGTCTCGATGATACCGATTTCGTCACCGTCTGCGTTGACGACCCGTTTTCCTTCATCATCGCTTGTGAATTGAGCGCACATACAGTTGTCCGTCAGTGAGCACTGACTAAGAGGAATCACCTCCATATGCCAGTGACTCAATTCCCGCTCCTCTTCTGTATCGAAAATTCAACTGGTAGTTCCAGTCGGTCTGGTTGCCGAACGGTACACTAAGTCACACCATGGGACGACTGTCGAACACTCGAGTAATTGCGATAGATTCGGTGGCCAAAACAGCGCACTCTCAAGCGGATCAGCAGGATCGCCGTAGCGATCGGGTGGGAGAATCGTCCCAAGGAGTGCATCAGCTACGTCGAGGAGTGTCTGGGGAGCGAAACGGTCCGAAACTTGCCCCCCTCATCCGGGAGTATCACGAGCGGCGACCGACGGCCGACATCCGCCTTGCCAGTCACTCACTCGGAACACTCGTACTCGCCCGATGTCTCGAAGAGCTTGATGGGGCAGACGGCGAACCGCGATTACCCGAGACTTACCCACTCGCCGCGCTCGTCGCTGTCCTCGATGGCCGCGAGGACACGTTGGGCGGCCAGCCCGTCCTCGAAGCTGGGCTGGAACTCGCCATCGCTATCGATCGCGCTGAGGAACTCGTAGTTCTCGTGGACGAACGTGTGCTCCCAGCCGATGACGTGGCCCGGCGGCCACCAGTGGTCGACGTAGGGGTCGTCGGCGTCGGTCACGAGGATCGTCTCGTAGCCGCGGTTCTCGCCCCGACGGAGCACCTCGAGCTCGTTCAGGCGCTCGAGGGAGAACCGGAGACTGCCTTCGCTGCCCTGGATCTCGATCGTGTGGTCGTTCTTGTGACCCGTCGCGTATCGCGTGGCCTCGAGGGTGCCCATCGCGCCGTTTTCGAACTCGAGCTGGGCCGAGTAGGCGTCGTCGACGGTGACGGGTCGAGTCTCGTCCTCCTCCCCTTCGACGGGTCGTTCGTCGACGAACGTCTGCAGATGACCGCTAAGGCGTTCGATGTCGCCTGCGTGCTCGTCGTCGCCGACCAGGAATCGTACGAGGTCGACCGTGTGAGCGCCCAGGTCGCCGAGCACGCCCGAACCCGCCATCTCCTCGTCGAGGCGCCAGGCCCACGGCGCTTCGGGGTCGACCAGCCAGTCCTGGAGGTACCGACCGCGGACGTGGCGGATCTCGCCGATCTCGCCGTCGTCGATCAGCCGCTTCGCATATCGGATCGCCGGCACGAACCGGTAGTTGAACGCACAGCCGTTCGGGACGCCGGCCTCGCGTGCGGCGTCGGCCATCTCCTCGGCCTCCTCGAGGGTCGGGGCCAGGGGCTTCTCGCAGAAGACCGGCGTCCCGGCCTCGAGGGCGGCGATCGAGGGCTCGGCGTGGACGTGGTTCGGCCCGAGGTTGTAGAAGACGTCGACGTTGTCGACGACCTCGCGCCAGTCGGTCGCCGTCTCCGCGAACCCAAGCCGATCCGCGGCCTCCGAGAGAGCCTCCTCGTCGCGGCCGACGAGGACCTTTCGCTCGACGTCCGGGGCGTCCGGGAAGAACATCGGCAGCCGCGCTAGTGCGTTCGCGTGGGCTTTCCCCATGAACCGATAGCCGAGTACGCCGACTTCGAGGGTCATGCGCGACCGTTCACCACAGATGTAGTTAGAAGTTTCCGTCTCGCGGCGGTTTTCCGGCGATCGGCTCGCTCGCGCGCCCGTTGCGAGCACAGGCCACGCTTTTACTGAAACGGTCGGTGAGCGTTGAGCCGTCATGAAAGCGCTCCGCTGGCACGGCGAGCAGGCCGTCCGCGTCGACGACGTCCCCAAGCCCGAGATCGAGGAACCGACGGACGCGATCGTCGAGATCACCGCGACGGCGATCTGTGGCTCGGATCTCCACCTCTACAACGATTTCATGCCGGGGATGCAAGAGGGCGACATCTTAGGTCACGAGCCGATGGGCGAGGTCGTCGAGGTCGGAACGACACGGTCGCCGTCTGGGGCTGTGGCCCCGTCGGCCAGTTCGCCATCCAGAGCGCTTGGATGATGGGCGCCGATCAGGTGATCGCCATCGATCGGATTCCCGAACGCCTCGAAATGGCCCGGGGTTACGCCGACACCCAGGCCATCGACTACTCCGAGGAGGACGTCTACGATCGCCTGATGGACGCGACCGACGGCTATGGGCCCGACCGGTGTATCGACGCCGTCGGCTCCGAGGCTCACTCGACCTGCGTCGACACCGTTCCCGACGAGCCCGACCGACCGTACGTGATCCAGCAGGCCGCCAAGTCCTGTCGCAAGGGCGGCACGCTCTCGATCCCGGGCGTCTACATCGACGGGATGGACGACGCGCCGATGGGCCCGATCATGAACAAGGCCCTGACGATCAACACCGGACAGACCCACGTCCAGGCCTATCTCGACGAGCTGCTCGAGACGATCGAGAACGGCGAGATCGACCCCTCCGAGATCATCACACACACGGGCGATCTCGACGACGGCCCCGAGATGTACCAGCGGTTCAACGACAAGGAGGACGACTGCATCAAGGTCGTCCTCGAGCCGTAGCGGAGGGCCGTCGATCGTCGTCCGACGTGTTCTCGGTGGCCGCGCTTCCCTCGAGCGATCACCGGTACCGGACGACGGCGCTCCGTATCGGCGCGTGTACCGCGATCAGTCGGAGCGGCTGCGTCCGGTGAGGGCGACGCCGAGTGCGAGCGCCCCGACCGTCGCAACTGTCGCGGCCGCTGCAAACACCCCTCG
>NZ_JBLRWX010000123.1:0-8061 GCF_047921035.1 Natronococcus sp. | reverse complement strand
TCATCGATCGGGTCGTCGACGAGGGATCCTACTTCGAGTTACGGCCCGACTACGGCGAGGAGATCATCACCGCCTACGCCCGGATCGACGGCCGCCCCGTCGGGATCGTCGCGAATCAGCCGGCCCACCGCGCGGGCGCGATCTTCCCCGACGCCGCCGAGAAGGCCGCGGAGTTCATCTGGAAGTCCGACGCGTTCGACATCCCCCTGCTCTACCTCTGTGACACCCCCGGCTTCATGGCCGGCTCGCAGGTCGAGAAGGACGGTATCCTCGAGCAGGGCAAGAAGATGATCTACGCGACCTCGTCGGCGACGGTGCCCAAGCAGACGGTGGTCGTCCGGAAGGCCTACGGCGCCGGGATCTACGCGATGGGCGGCCCCGCCTACGACCCCGAGAGCGTCATCGGCCTCCCGTCGGGCGAGATCGCCATCATGGGCCCCGAGGCCGCGATCAACGCCGTCTACGCGCGCAAACTCTCCGAGATCGACGATCCCGAGGAGCGCGAGCGGCGAGAACAGGAGCTTCGCGAGGAGTACCGCGAGGACATCGACGTCCACCGGATGGCCAGCGAGGTCGTCATCGACGAAATCGTTCCGCCCAGCACGCTCCGCGAGGAGCTGTCGGCCCGCTTCGCGTTCTACGAGGGTCTCGAGAAGGAGCTGCCGGACAAGAAACACGGTACGATCCTCTAGTTCGGCCTCGAGAACCGTTTAGTAGCCGCCTATCCGATCGCTATCGCTCTCATAACAAAACCGCTCCTCGTCGAGGTGAGCCACACGCTCCCGAGGGGCAGCCGCCGGTTCGACTCCGGCGGGGAGACTCATGGGTTTCGACGAGGGATACGCCTCGAGACGGCTCCCCGGCGAGCTGACGCCACGGGAACTCGAGCGCGCGCTCTGGCTGCTCGTCGCGCTCTCGCTGGTCGGCGACGTCGTCACGACGTTCGTCGGCCTCCAGCTCGGGCTCGCCGAGTCGAACCCGATCGCCAGGAACGTGATCTACAGTTACGGACTGGTCGGAATGGTCGCGATGAAGGGGGCTGCCGTCGGCGTCGGGCTCGCCTGTCGCCCGCTGCTTCCGCAGCTCTATCGGATGATCGTCCCCGCCGGGCTCGCGATCCCCTGGACCGTCGCGGTCGGGATCAACCTCTACATGATCTCGCGGGTCGTCTGATACGGATTGCTGTACCGATTTACCGGCGCAACCGCCGCACGGGTCGCGGTTGCGCCGGTACTGACGTACAGGAAACCGTATGAGCGCCTCGGGTTCGTCCGGGTTCCGGCGGGTGCTATCGATCCCCGCCACCGGTCCGTCCCTCGAGGGCGACGCGCCAGCCTCGAACCACGTCCCTGATTGCGGTCCACTGTGCCTGCGTACCGGGAACTGCCGCCGTCCCGGATTCGCCCGCCGCGCGCTCGAGTTCGGCGCGAACCCCGACCGGGGCGTCGATGGAGCGAAACGCGAGCGTCGATCCGCTCGCGGTCTCGATCGAGACCGTTCCGGCGTCGATCACCCGCTCGAGTACACCCTGCGTGACGGTCGTGTTCTGGATCCGCTCGAGGCCGGCCGTCCGTACCGAGACGCCGACGACGCCGCGTCTGATCGCCAGCCGGCGATCGGTGATCACGAACTCCGTTCTCGCGAGCCGGGCGTAGGGCCACAGCGGCACCGCCGCGAGCACCGGGAGCCAGCCCAGCGCCAGGATCGTGAGGAACTCGAGCGCGACGCCGGCTGCGACCGCGGCCATGGCGAACACGGTGACCGCCACCCACGGGTAGACGGTCTGGATCCGTGGTCGGCCTCGCCACCGCAGTCGCTCGTCGGGCTCGAGCGCCAGCCAGGATGCGACCTCGTCCCGAGCGATCGAGTCGTCGGGATCGGTTCGGGGACGGGCCGTCTCGGCCGTCATCGTCGGTTCCGTTCGTCGTCGGATCGGTCCGGCGAGGAGTCACTCTCGGGCGGGCGGTCACCGGAGGGGTCGCCCTCGAGCGGACGGTCATCGAGCGGCGGATCGTCGCCCTCGAGGAGTCGGTCGTCGGACGAGACGTTGCCGGACGAGGCGCCATCGGGCGGACCGTCGTCCGCTGGGTCCGCGTCGTCCGTCGGCGGCTGTCGTCTGCGAACGGGCTCCCGGCGATCCGGTTCGGAGTCAGTTCTCGACTCGGATTCGGTCCTCGGCTCGGCTTCGGGTTCGGCTCCCGAGTCGGGCTCGAGCAACCGTTCGCCGTCGATCTCCGACATCTCACCGTCGGTCTCCGACATCTCACCGTCGATATCCGGTATCTCGTCGCCGACGGCCGATCCCTCGACGGCCGCGCGGATCGCCCGCAGCTCGGCGAGGATCTCCTCGAGGACGTCACCCTCTCCCTGCCCCGGATCGCGGTGACGGCCGACCTGTTCGCTGATCCGCTGTTGGACCGTTCGGGGCTCGGAAACGGACCGAAACGCCATCTCGACGCCCGCGCCGCCGGCCGTCGTGAGTTCGACGGTGCCGTAGCCGAAGGTCGAACCGAGCGCGGACTGGCTGTAGGAGATGTCCTGGACCTTTTCGTGGTCGATCCGTTTGACGTCCCGCGAGAGCACGCCCGTCTTCCGGTAGACGGCGCTGTCGGTGATCACGTAGACGGTGTTGCGGATCCGGAGGTACTCGCCGACGATGAGCACGATTCCGATCAGCACGATCGAGAGCGGGATCCCGATCGCCAGCGTCGGCACCAGTGTGCGGCGGTCGGGTCCGCCGGCCCAGACGATCTCCTCGTCGTCCTCCAGCGAGAGCCACTCGAGGTCGCGCTCGAGGGCGGCGTCACCGGAGGCGGACATCGTCACTCCGCCTCCGCGCGCTCGCGTTTCAGCGAGAGGACCGTGCGCTCGAACTCGCAGACGAGGTCGTCGTCCTGGTTGAACGCCTCGACGCGCATCGTGACGATCCCGCGCTCGCCGTCGCTGGTCTCGCGCTTGTCGGTCACCGTCGACTGCACCCGGATCGTGTCGCCGTGAAACACCGGCTGGGGGTGTTCGACGTCGTCGTAGGAGAGGTTCGCGACGATCGTTCCGTCGGTCGTCTCCGGGATCGAGACCCCGACCGCCAGCGACACCGTGTAGAGCCCGTTGACCAGCCGCTCCCCGAACTGGGTGTCGGCCGCGAACTCCTCGTCTAAGTGCAGGGGCTGCTGGTTCATCGTCATATCACAGAAGCGCTGGTTGTCGCTCTCGGAGATCGTCCGCCGGCGCTCGTGCTCGATCGTCTCGCCGACCTCGAACTCCTCGTAGTACAGTCCCGTCATGCGTTCGACCTCCACGAGACCGCACAAAAGCGCGTCGGGATCTCGAGGCGTTCGTCGAGGAGGGGCACCCGAGACGCGAATCCCGGGTGCTCGTTCCGGGGTCGCTCAACGGGTCGTCCTCCCGAGTGGTGATCGTGAGTCGCCCTCGCGGGCCCGCAAGTATTGCCCGAGCCGGCCGGAAGTGACAAGGATTATTGTTCGACGCGCCGATCGGTTCGATCTAGCCTGCACCCGACCCGGCTCGCCGGCCGAGTCGTTCGGTGCAGTACCGTCCCACAATGACTACAGCCGAATCCACAGCCGAACCCGAATCCGAGAGCGCCGTCGAAACCGCCCGCCGCCAGCTCGAGCGCGCCGCGGCACACCTCGAGGTCGACGAGGGGGTCGTCGAACGGCTCCGTCATCCGACCAGCGTCTACCGGGTGTCGATCCCGCTCGAGCGCGACGACGGGACGACCGAGATGTTCACCGGCTACCGCGCCCACCACGACAGCGTCCGCGGCCCGTACAAGGGCGGGCTGCGCTACCATCCCGGCGTCACCGAGGACGAGTGTATCGGCCTCTCGATGTGGATGACCTGGAAGTGCGCCGTGATGGACCTCCCCTTCGGCGGCGCGAAGGGCGGCGTCGTCGTCAACCCGAAAGAGTTGAGCCGAGGGGAGAAAGAGCGGCTCACCCGCCGGTTCGCCGAGGAGCTGCGCCCCGTCATCGGCCCGATGAAGGACATTCCGGCTCCCGACATGGGAACCGATCCGCAGACCATGGCGTGGTTCATGGACGCCTACTCGATGCAGGCCGGCGAGACGACGCCCGGCGTCGTCACGGGGAAACCGCCGGTCATCGGCGGCTCCGAGGGCCGCGAGAAGGCCCCCGGCCGGAGCGTCGGGATCGTCACGCGGGAGGCGATCGAGTACTACGACCGGGAGCTCGAGGAGACGACGGTCGCGGTCCAGGGCTTCGGCAGCGTCGGCGCGAACGCGGCCCGGTACCTCGACGAACGCGGCGCGACGATTGTCGCGGTCTCGGACGTCGACGGGGCGATCTACGACCCCGACGGGTTCGACACGAACGACGTCGAGGACCACGACGAGACGCCGGGGATGGTATCGACCTACGACGCCCCCGAGAAACTCTCGAATCCGGAGCTGCTCGAGCTCGACGTCGACGTGCTGATCCCCGCGGCGATCGGGAACGTGTTGACCGTCGAGAACGCCCGCAACGTCCAGGCGGACATGATCGTCGAGGGCGCGAACGGGCCGACGACGTCGGCGGCAGACCAGGTCTTCGAGGACCAGGGCGTTGCCGTGATCCCGGACATCCTCGCCAACGCCGGCGGGGTGACGGTGAGTTACTTCGAGTGGCTCCAGGACATCAACCGCCGGGCCTGGAGCTTGGAGCGAGTCCACAAGGAACTCGAGTCGGAGATGCTCCAGGCGTGGAACGCCGTTCGAGAGGAGTACGACGCGCGTGACGTCACCTGGCGCGACGCGACCTATCTCGTCGCGCTCTCGCGGATCGCGGAGGCACACGACGCCCGCGGGCTGTGGCCGTAGTCGGAGTATCGTCGCCGTCGGCAGCCGCGACCGTTGGGTCGGGGTCCCACCCCTCGTTCAGAGTGTAACGGCTCGAGAAAGCCGGAGAGACTACGGAAACGAGGGGTTGAACCGAGACCTACGAGAACGAGGAGAGGTCGACGCGCCCGCGTGTCGAGTCGTTGCTGTCGGCGAGTTTGTCGTAGGGCGGCAGCTCCTCGAGCGAGTCGTCGCGGCGGACGGCTTTGACGATGTGTTTCGGGTCGGTGACGAGGCGGTGGAGGAGGTAGCTCCCCTGGGAGCGACCGCCGCCGGTTTTCTCGGACTCGATGACGCCCAGAAACGCCTGTTCTTTGAGCTGGCGGTAGAGCCCGTTCTCGGTGATCGGATCGGTCGCGACCAGCTCGCAGATGTCGGCGTAGCGCTCGTAGATCTCGCGGGTCTTGTACGTCTCGCGGTCGCCGGTGACGATACAGCTCGCCAGGGCGTACAGCGCCAGCTTCGCGTGGGCGGTCGCCCCGCTGGTGAGCTCCTCGATCCGGTTGATCTCGGCGACCTCCTGGGCCTGCTTGATGTGACGCTCCGAGACGCTCTCGGAGGCCGTTCGGCGCGCGAGCTCGCCGGCCTCCTTGAGGATCTCGATGGCCTTGCGCGCGTCGCCGTGTTTCTTCGCCGCGAGGGCGGCACAGAGCTCGATCGTCCCGTCCTCGAGCACGTCCGGCTGGAAGGCGTCCTGCCGATTGCGCATGATCTCCCGGAGCTGCGCGGCGTCGTAGGGGTGGAAGAACAGCTCCCGGTGGCCGAAGCTGCTGTCGATGCGCTCGTCTAAGGTCTCGCGGTACTGGACCTTGTTCGAGATGCCGATGACGCCGATGTAGGCGTCGGTCTTTCGCGCCTCGCGGGCCCGCGAGAGCTGCATCAGAATGTTGCTGTTGTCGAGCTTGTCGATCTCGTCGAGGATCACGATCACCGAGTCGAAAAACTCCTCGAGAACCGACCAGATGTGCTGGTAGTACTCCATCGTGCCGACGCCCCGGACCGGGATGTGCTGGTCGTAGCCGGTCTGATCGGCCAGATTGAGTGCGAGCTGGCGGGTCGCCCGCGTTTCGGTGTTGGCTTCGGAGCAGTCGACGTAGAGCACGCCGCAGTCGATCTCGTTGTCCTCGGCGGCGTCCCGGGCTCGGGTCGCGACGTGGCGGGAGATGAGACTCTTCCCGGTTCCGGTCTTGCCGTAGATCATCACGTTGTTCGGTGGGTCGCCCCGCGTGATCGCCCCGATTTCGGCGGCGACGGACTGGATCTCGTCGTCCCGACCGACGATCCGGTCCTCTTCGGGAACGTGGCCGACGTGCAGGAGCTCCTTCCGATTGAAGATCGGATCCTGCGACTGGAAGAGGGGATCCCCACCGGCCTGTTCGGTCATGTTGCTGTCCTTGGAGAGTCGTATAATAAAACTATGGAAGGTAGCTCAGACTGATAACGGATCCCGAGCGGCGTTGAACCGATGTATTTCGAGAGAATCAGTGTGAGCGGGTCGGAGGCCGCATGCAGACTGAACTACGGGCGGACTCCGCCGGCGTTTCCGTGCTCTCTCCCACCCCACCCCCACCCCTCGTTCAGAGTGTAACGGCTCGAGAGAGGGGATGGGGGGTGGGAGGTGTGGAACGACGGTGGGAGACCGCGGGGTCGAGGCAGAAACTGCTGTGAATACGTGATTGTACAGACATGATGATACAGACGTGATGGTACTGTTGATATGCCAACAGAGCATCTCTAGAGAGAGATTAACTAGCATTATCTACGGACGAGGTCTACTAGTTAGTATTATATTTTATGGTATAGGTTGTTGTTGCTTGTAGATGAATAACGTCTAGTACAGATCTAGTTAATTACGATGTCTGTCTAGATATCTATCTAGTGTTCGGATACCTATCTAGATACTATCTATGATAGTACGGTAGTTGCTATCCTGATCCAAGGTAACGCGCACCAAGATAGCGTGCTACATGAGCATCCAAGAGAGCATGCTGGTAGTATGCCGTATTCTATACAGGAGGGTCTACTCTGCCTTTCCGCTTCGATCGGGTAGTCGTGTAGAATCATCGCGAGACGTCTCGACTGTGTTGTTCCCGGCCGATACGCTGGTTCCCTATTGGAGACCCCTCCCACTGTCGCCCCCCACGGGGAGGGGGACACCTTCGAAGCCCTTTTCACTCTGAACGAGGGGTGGGGGTGGCCACACACCCCATTCAGAGTGAAAAGCTGCGGCCCACCATCGCCGCTCCCCGCGGCTTCCCGCTCGAGCCGTTACACTCTGAACGAGGGGACCGGGGGACGACGGCGGCGCGCCGACTAACCGGTGGGCAACGAGTCCAACACCGCTCGAGAGACAACGCGTCTAAACCCCGTCCGGCAACGACTTCCCAGCCCCTGGGAAGAGACGCTGGGTGAAATACCGTCCGTTCCGAACAGACGCCCATGGAAGACGAGACACCGCGGACGGACGACGAGATCAAACGCGCAGTCATCGACCGAACGCGGGAGGTACAGCTGGCGGACGGCGACCCGGTCAGCGAGCAGTTGCTCGAGGACGTCTCCGTCGAGGACGGCGTCGTGACGTTCACGGTCGTCTTCGATCGGCTCAACCGACAGCTGAGCGAGCGCCTCTCGGACCAGCTTCGGGGTGCCGGGCTCGCGACCGAGGGGATCGACCACGTCCGGATCGAGGCGACCGACGCCGAGGCCCCCGAGAGCGGTCTTCCCGTCACGGGCGTCGACTCGCTGATCGCGATCGGCAGCGCGAAGGGCGGCGTCGGCAAGACGACGATCACCGCCGCGCTCGCGCGGGCGCTCGACGAGGCCGGGCTCGACGTCGCCGTTTTCGACGCGAACGTCTACGCGCCAGACATCCCCGGGCTGCTGGGCGCGGAGGGACCGGTCCAGAACACGCCCTCGGGCCGACCGAAACCGATCGAGGCCGACGGGATCGAGGTCGTCAGCCTCGATCTGATCGCCGAGGACGGCCCCGTCGCCTGGCGCGGCGCGATGGTCCACGACGTCCTCAAGGACCTGCTCGGGGACGCGACCTGGGACGACCGGGACGTCCTGCTGGTCGATCTCCCGCCGGGGATCGGCGACGCCGTCTACACGATCGTCCAGCAGGCGCCCGACGCTTCCGCGCAATCCTCGCGGGAGTTGCCGCCCCAGACCGCGTCCGTCACGGCCCACTGCAGGAAAGGCGGCAC
>NZ_JBLRWX010000122.1:0-8233 GCF_047921035.1 Natronococcus sp. | reverse complement strand
ACCGCCGACTGGCAGCAGATCGTGGTGTTCGTCGCCATCGCCTCGATGGTGCTGGGCGCTTTTGCGGCCATCGGCCAGAGCAACATCAAGCGGCTGCTGGCCTATTCCTCCATCGGCCATGTCGGCTATGCGCTGGTCGGGCTGGCGGCGGGGGTTCGGCGAACCGGCGCGAGCCGACGGGCCCGCCGGGAGTTCCGCCTCTACTGGCACGGCCGGCGCGGCGACCCCGACGAGGACGCCCGGCGGGCGTACCGCCGGCTCGAGCGATTGCTGGCCCGCGAGTACCGGCCGCGACGGCGCGGCGAGTCGAGCCGGCAGTACCTCGCGGCGCTGTCGGCGAAAGAACCGGTCGATCCGCGCGCAGAGCGGGTCGCACGCTGCTACGAGCGGGCGACCTACGGCGGCGGCGTCGATCGCGAGGCGGCCGACGAGGCGATCGCGATCGTCGACGACCTGGCTCGAGAACGCCTCCCGCTCCTCCGGCGGTTTTAAAAAAGACCGCCCGACGCGGCGCAGGTCCCGATAGTGTTTAATATGCCCATTCCGTACTTTCGACCGTAATGTCGGAAGTCTGCTCGACGTGCGGGCTGCCTGAAGAGCTTTGCGTCTGTGAGGACGTAGCCAAGGGACAACAGCAACTCAACATCCGCATTGACGAGCGCAGATACGGAAAAGAGGTAACGATCGTCGAAGGATTCGATCCGAAGGACGTCGATCTGGACAGTCTCTCGTCGGATCTCAAGTCCAAGTTCGCCTGCGGCGGCACCGTCGAGGACGGCCAGATCGAACTCCAGGGCAACCACACCGGCCGCATCGAGGACTTCCTTCGGGACCGCGGCTTCAACGTCGCCTGATCCAGCCCGCGATGCTCTGAGACGACTTCCGAACCCACGACTCGCGCACCGCATCTCTCAGCGACGATACCGATCTTTTTCGGCGAGAACGTCGGCGAGCCACCGGCTCGACTCTCTCGCAAGCGAGAAAACCGAACTCAGAACGGCGACTCCGGGGATTCGGCGTCCGCGGCGTCGTCGGCCTCGCCGCGCGCGAGCCCGTACTTCATCCCGTACTCCTCGAGTCCGCCGGCCATGCTCTCGACGCGGGCGTCGGCGGTCCCCTCGTAGGAGCCGATGAGCTGGGCCGCCTGGACACTCGCCTTTCCGTGCGGGCAGACGGTGACGATGTGGTCCGCTCCCTCGAGTTCCTCGATTCGGGCCGAGAGCTGCTGAAACGGGAGGTTCTCGCTGCCCGGAATCTGACTGTGCGCGAAGCTGCGTTCGTCACGGATGTCGACGACGCGGACGTCTGCATCCTCGTCCATCAGCTGCTTTACCTCCTCCGTCGAGATTTCCCCGTCCATCGCCCTGGCGTTGGAACGCCGCGTGAATAAGCCCCACGGGTCCAGGACCGCGGACTCGGCGATCAGAGCAGCCCCTCCTCTTTCGCGAGCAACAGCGCGGTCAGCGTCGAGTCGTTCGCGGGCTGTTCGCGGGCGCGCTCGAGGGCCTCGGCGACGGGAACCGTCCGCACCTCGAGGAACTCGTTGTTGTCGAGTTCGCGCTCGCCGGGTTCAAGGCCCTCGGCGTAGACGACCGCCCGGTCGTGGCGCAACACGCCCGTCGCGACGGCGTACTCCTGTAAGAGCGCGGTGCTCGAGGGGCGAAACCCGGTCTCTTCCTCGAGTTCGCGGGCGGCCGCGGTCGTGTACGATTCGCCGTCCTCGACGATCCCCGCGGGAAGCTCGAGGTGAGTCTCGCGGATCGTCGGGCGGTACTGTTCGACGAACAGCAGGTGATCGCCGTCGCCGCCATCGTCGTCCTCGATGACGTCGGCATCGACTCGAGCGACGACGACGACCGCGGGCGGGAGGTCGGCCCAGTAGTACTCTTTCTCGGAGCCGTCTGGCTGCCGAAGTCGGTCGTAACCGCCCTCGTACCACGGGGTGTCGTACTCGGTCACTTCCTCCAGGAGCTCCCAGTCGCCGATGTCGGTCATGGAAAACGGCTGCGTGCTCGAGCGGGGAATAGATACCGTCTCCGCGCTCGAGGGACGCCGTCATACGGTTTACTGTAAGTCACTTCCGGCGCAACCGCGACCCGGGCGGCGGTTGCGCCGGTAAATCGGTACAGCAATCCGTATCAGTCCTCGAGGAGCTCCCGATAGAGTCGACCGAACGCCTGACGGCGAAGCGTCGCGACCGCGGCCGCCTGCTCGTCCTGGAACGTCGCCGCGACGGCCTCGCCGGCCGGCCCGGCGTGCCAGACGACGCGATCGACGCGCTCGTGGCCGACCTCGGTTACGTCGCCGTCGTAGCCCTCGCGCCACTCCTCGTACTCCTCGCGGGAGCCGACCCGCACCTCGAGTAAGCTCGCGAACAGCGCGTCACGGGCGGTCTCGACGACGTCGCCGTCGACGCGCTCGTCGTACTCCTCGCGGTCGAACGCCATCGCCTTCGCGACCTCGCGGACGACCGTCTGTGCCGCCGGCCCGACCGACTCGTAGCGCTCGCGTGCTTCCGCGGCCGACTCGAACGTGAACGTTCCCGTCGTCTCCATACGAGGATCCTCGCGGGTCCGGCAGTTACGCGTTTTCGTTTTCGTTCTCGATCCCGGATTCGGCCTCGCCGTCGGCAGCGCCGTCGATCCCGTCGGCCATCTGTTCGGTCAGCTCCCGCGCCTCCCGGAGTACCTGTTCGGCCTCGGCCGTCATCGAGCCGCGACCCGGCTGGCGGCTCTGGCGGGCGAGGTCGCCCTCGAGCCCGTCCGGGCGGCCGTGATCGGCGTGGTCGTGATCGTCGAACTCGGGCGTCTCGACCGTCTCAGCGTGCTCGCTGACGATTTCGCCGAGTTCCTCGGGGCTGCAGTCACCCCAGTCGGGGGCGTGGTCCTCGAGCCAGGCCTCGTGATCCGGCCGTCCCAGCGAGGCGGTGACGGCGAGGTGGTTCGCGAGGTGGACTGCGTCGACCTCCTCCGTCTCGCAGACCGGACAGCGGTATCCCATGCTCGATGGTAGGGTCGTCGGTCCTAAAACCTCCCCGCTCCCGCCCGCCCGTCACTCGAGCTTTCGAACCATGACGATCGCGTCCTCGTCGTCGTAGTACCCCGGCACCCGCCGGAGCGGTTCGAAGCCGAACTTCCGGTAGAGCCGTTTGGCCGCGTCGTTGGATTCGCGAACCTCGAGTTTGATCGAGTCGGCGCCGTGGGAGAGGAGGACGGCGACGATGCGCGACAGCAACGTCGAGCCGACGCCGCTTCCGCGATGCTCCGGATGGACGGCGATATCCTTGACGTGGCCGCGGTTGCGGCCGTACTGGCGGTTCACGTCGGCGACGACGTATCCCGTCACCGCGCCCAGGGAGTCGACGGCGACCAGAAACCCAGGTTCGCCCAGAAAGCGCTCGAAGGCGTCGTAGGGCCAGGGCTGGGGAAACGACTCCCGTTCGATGCGAACGACCGCGAGCAGATCCGCACGCTCCGCGGGCCGAATCGAGCACTCCTCGTCGGGGGCCGGGGCCGACGTCGTCACACCCGATCTACCCCCTCGAGTACCAAAAGCCCTCCCGCTCAGATCCGCTCGAGGCGGTCGATCTCCTCCTCGGACCAGTCGTAGAACCGCCTGTCGGTCTCCTCGAGGGCCTCGACGCACTCGTTGTGCTGTCGGCGGGCGTCGTCGACGAGTGGATCGTCCGGGTTCGACTCGATCCACTCCCGAAGCTCCGCCAGCGCCTTCGGCGAGTAGGTGTCCATCCGATCCTGGTGCTCGAGGATCTCGACCTTGCGCCCCTCCTGGCGCATCGTTCGGACGAGCGACCAGGTCGCCAGACCCCAGAACGCTGCCAGCGTGAAGACGAGCATTCCGATCACTTCGGCGGTCAGCACCATCAGTCGTCACCTCCGGTTACGTCCGCAGTGTCGGGACCGCCGCCGCGACCCTCGAGAACCGACATGATTCCGTAGCCGATGATCGGGAACAGCACGATGACGAGCATCCCGCCGATCATCTCCGGCGAGCCGAAGTCCTCCCAGGCGAAGTAGGCCATAATGAATATCATCACGGCCGGGATGACGTACTTGATGACCGGATCCCACCACTTGCCGACGTAGATTCCGGCGTTACGGTTGACCGCCAGCAGGCGGAGGCGTTCCGGACCGAGGACCCAGCCGATGACGCCGATGATGGCCAGCGTCGCGAGCGGGAGCCCCCAGTTGCCGAAGACGAAATCGAGGTAGTCGAGGATATCGGCGGAGTACGCGCTCGGGATGCCGAGCAGCCAGATCGTCCCGCAGACGCCAAGCACCGTCTGGGTTCGACTCAGCCCAGTTTCCTCGGTCAACGTCGTGACACTGACCTCCGTGATGACGACCCCCGAGGTGAAGGTCGCGAGGAAGAAGCCGAGGAAAAACAGGATCGCGACGAGCCCGCCCAGCGGGATCTCCGGGAAGACCTGAACGAGCGAGATGAACGCGAGTCCAGCGCCGGCGTCGGGTTCGACGCCGACCGCGAAAACCACGGGGAAGATCGCCAGCGCCGCCAGGATACCGATGCTCGACTCGCCAATCGCGGTGAAGACGCCGCCACCGAGGGGAACGTCGTCGTACTCCCGCAAGTAGCTCCCGACGGTCAGAGCGATCCCCCAGCCGAGTCCGGTCGAGAACAGCGCCTGTCCGAGCGCGGCGATCCACGTCGAGCCCTCGAACAGGTACTCCCACTGGATGCTAAACGTGAAGGCGATCCCCTCGCTTGCACCCGGAAGGGTAAGTCCGCGAACCGTCATAATCACCAGTGCGATCACCAACGCCGGGACGGCATAGACGACCAGCCGTTCGACACCCCGCCGAATGCCAAGGAGGAGCACCGCTGCGACACTGCCCATCACGACGGTGTGGAGCCCGATCATCAGCGCCGGGTTCGCGAAAAACGCCTCCATGAACGGCTCGGCTTCGAACCCGGTCGCCGTAAACGAGAACAGCAACGAGTGGACGGCGTAGTACAGCGTCCAGCCGATCAACGGCGAGTAGTACGACATCAGCGCGATGTTGACCAGCAGGACGATTACCCCGAGCCCAACCAGTCCACCCCGACCGACGACGTCGCGGAACGCGCCGATAATCCCCTTGTTCGTGTACCGTCCGAGCGCGACCTCCGCCATCAGTCCGGGAACGGCGAGGAGAAACAACAGGACCAGAAAGGCAAGGACGAACGCTCCGCCCCCGTTGTTCCCCATTACGTACGGAAACCGCCAGATGTTCCCGGCGCCGACCATGGCGCCGATCATCGCCATCAAAAACCCGAATCTCGTTCCCCACTCCGCTCGAGCCGTCTTGGCGTCTGCCATATTGTGTTCCTCCGGAGGGGTCTACCTCGAGCAGGACCATATGTGTTATGTGCCAGCACGGGACCGTGCGGAGGGTCGGGAGACGGCCGTCCAGGGCCGGAGCCTGTCGGAGGATCAGCTATCCGCCGTCGGGCGGGAGCAGTTCGCTCGTAACGCAGCCGGATCGTTACGGCCCGGAAAGATCGCGGTAGCTGCGATACCCGCTGCACTCGAAACACGGTGACCTCGAGAAGCCGACGCGCTACTCTTCGTCGTCGTCTTCGTCGATCGAGGTCTCGGGTTGCTCGTCCTCGATGCCGCCGTACTGGGTCTCCTCGTCGGATTCGTCCTCGGTATCGTCCGTCATGGTGTTACTCCGCGGGAATCGCGTCCATCTCGAAGGACTCGGTTAGCTCCGTCAGTTCGTCGAGGGCCGCCTGTTCCTCACGGAGGTTCTCCTCGAGGAGATCGGCCGCCTCGTCCATCCCGAGCTGATCGGCGAGCGGGATAAGGTTGCCGTAGGCCGCGATCTCGTAGTGTTCGGTCTTCTCCGCGGCGGCCATGCTGTGGTAGTCGAGCACCTCCTGGGAGGGATCCTCGGCGGTGAACTCCTCGTACTCCTGGATCAGCCCCTTGATGCCCTCACACTCCTCCTTCTCGGGTGGCTCGCCGAAGATCTCGAACACCTCCTCGAGGCGGTCGATGTGTTCCTCGGTCTCCTCGCGGTGGTCGGCGAACGCCGACGAGATCTCCTCGCGTTCGGTGTTCTCCTCGAGGTCCTCGAGCGCGTCGAGCAGTTCGTGCTCGGCGTGGTAGATGTCCTCGAGGCCGTGCTCGAACAGCTCCTGAATGGTTTCGACTGTCATCGTTCCACCAGCGTCTCCGCCGGCAAAAAATCGCCTCCCTGTGAGGGCAGGCGGTGTCGAAGCCGCCGGGTGGCTGCTCGGCACGTGTAAGAGCCGACCGTCGGTTTCGGTTCCCGGTCCGTTCGACCTTCCACACATACCGGTCAAATTCGCCCGCTCTCCGTCACGCCTGCAGAGCCGAGCGCCCGTCCCTCGAACGGGAGACCGGTCTCGAGTCGTCCTGATCCGGACCCGACGTGTATCGAACGCCGGTGTCGACGCGGGAGTGCCACTCGAGCAGCGGTAGCGGACCGTTCCCGCCGCTCGCCCGTCGAACGACCGACCGGCGGACGATCCGAGATACCGGCACCATTGTCCGAGACGGGTGAGCACGGGTATCCTTTGCGGCTGAAGCGCCACTTATTCCCTCGGACTTCCAACGGTCGCCTATGGCACACGCCCCGGACTGCAAGCCGGAACCGATCGAAGACGACGCGGACGATTCGCACCTCGACGGGATCGAAGAGGGAGCCGGCTGCACAGAAATCTGGGAGCACCTCGCCGAAAAGCGAGACGAATGACGGGCGACTATCGCCAAAACCTCGTTCTTTTTGGCTTTACGGCCCGTCTGCATCCCCATGACTAACGATCGCCCTCGGCGCCGTACCGAGGATGAATCCGACGGGACCGCGGAGCTCGTCCCGACCGACCGGGAGTCGCCGGTCGGCGCCCCCGTCATCCGAGGTGACGAATCGGTCGCCGGGCCCCACGCTCGAGAGGCCGTCCAGTTCGATCCCGACGATCCAGAGCGACTCGCCGAGGCCGCCGACACCGTTCGCCAGTTCGCGAGCGGCGACACCAACGACGATCACCTCTACATGCTCCGCGGCGCCGCCGCCTGTGCCGCACTCGTCCGCGGCGAGGGATCGTACAAGGCCGCAGCCGAACGCACCGGCGGAAACGCGACCGTGTCGTTCATCCGCAAGTGGGCTCGCGTTCACGACCTGCCGCGATCGGTTCGCAAGCAGGTCGCGCTCGGTCGAATCGCACCGACGGCCGCCAAACACATCGCCCGCGTCGGCGGCGAGGCTCGGCTCCTTCTCGCCTGGGCAACGCTCGACGGCGACCTCACCGTCCGCGAGGTCCGCAGCGTCGCCAGCGCCGTCAACGACGGGACGCCGATCGAACACGCGCTCCGGGAGTACGACGTCGAACTCGGCCGGATCGAGGTCGCGCTCGCTCCGGACAGCTACCGGGACCTCCGGCGCCGAGCGTCGATCGAAGACGTCGCTCCCGGCGACCTCGTGACGGCCGCGCTCGAGGAGTACTTCGACTGACACCGGCGCTGTCACGGAGCGAGAAAGAAACGTTTAACCGGTACTCGCCGGTAGTGAGAGACGGAGGGCCGGTAGCTCAGTCTGGCAGAGCGTCTGGCTTTTAACCAGACGGTCGCGTGTTCAAATCGCGCCCGGCCCGCTTTCCTGTCGCGAACAAATCCGTGAGCGACAGGTAACGGAACCGGCGGAATTGAAACGAGGAGCGCAGTTTCGCTGCAACCGTGTACTCGAATCACAGCGGGTTCGAAACACCTTCTCGAGACCGGTCCGTACCGCTATGTTTAAACGACCGCGGTGACAACACAGAACCGCGCCAAGGTGGCAGAGTCCGGCCGAACGCAGCGGCCTGCAGAGCCGCCCACCGCCGGTTCAAATCCGGCCCTTGGCTTGCTTCTAACTCAGTGAGTAGCTCGAGAACTCAACGGTCGAAGAGGCAGTTGCGGCCTCGGCACCACGATCTTATCGGCGCCGGTTGAACTGTGAACCCACAGGAGGTCACTCACCGTCACGCAGACGGTCGTTTCGCCGGTATCGGTCTTACACCTTCGGTGGTCGACCCGTATCGCCTTCGATAGCTACGGCTCTCAAGTTCGTTCCGACGAGAGAGCAATTATGAGTGGAGGGATTCTGTACGGAGGAGTGGCAAAGCTTGTGATTGAAAAATACGAAAAGCCCACACAGCGGGCGCTGTGCGGGCTGAAAGGCTGAGTATGAGTGGTGGCGGCGAATCGGATTTC
>NZ_JBLRWX010000121.1:0-8465 GCF_047921035.1 Natronococcus sp. | reverse complement strand
GGAGGGCCGTCCTGCGATCGCCTCGTGGTGGCTCGGATCGATGAAGTCCGGCCCCGCCTTCGCGGGCTGGACGTCGTAGCCGGCGTCCTCGAGGGTCTGGACGACGGCGAGCGTCGCGACCGTCTTCCCGACGCCGGAGCTGACGCCACCGAGGACGAATCCCTTCATCGCGGCTCCCCCGTATGGGGCGCTGTCCGTACCCTTCGGTTCATTGTGGTTGCGTTAGCACAATCGGACTTGAATCCGTCGGTGCGATCGACGGGGGTGAGCTTGGGAGCGGTTCGTCGCACCCGTCCCGAGACCCGTACGGCCGTCGTGCCCGGGTAGGGTCGGAACGCGCTCGAGCGATCGGGTACTATAGTAACAACTGCAACGATTTACACACTGATCGCACAGCCGTCGTGCGATCAGGTGTGCATTGACTTGCAGTGGCTACTATACCTTCGGAAGGCGATTCGACACCGAAGCGAGACACGGGACGGCGACCTTCGCAAGACCAACGCCACCGGTATCGAGGACGTCTCGGACACCGTCTCGACGGTCCGTCGCGAGCAGGGTCGAGACGAGTGGCGGAACCGTCCGGCTACTCGGTTCGAGACCCGCCGTCGGCACGGCAACCACAGCGTTATGAGGATTCTTCTCCAGGGCTACGGTATGAGTGACGAAAGCCCAGCGACCGGTTCGACGCCGAACTGTCACCGACGCGGCTGCGACGAGCCCGCGGCGTTCGTCGTCCTCGAGCGCTACCAGGAGGAGACCGGGAAGGGCGCCGTCGAGGCCGAGGCAGCCCTCTGTCGGGACCACACCGACGAGGAGAGCCCGGCGAACCTCGACGGGGCCTACGACGACTACGTGTTCCGGGTCGAGCCGATCGCCGAGGAGTGAGCGAGGGGAGCCGACGAGCGACGCCACGGTCGCCACACTGAACACACTGAACGGCGTCTCGCGCTCGAGGGGGGGTCGGGAAATCCGGGCCGGGACGGATCAGTACGCATTTGAGCGGGCTCGCTCGTTGTGCTATCAGAGAGGGATGACGGGGGACGATACGGCCGGCAGGGAGGAAGCCGAGGGGATCGAGTACGGGATCGAGGACCGGCCGCCGTTGGGCGAGTCGACGGTGCTCGGGATCCAGCATTACCTAACGATGGTCGGCGCGAACATCGCGGTGCCGCTGATCCTGGCCAGTGCGATGGGGATGCCCGGCGACGTCACGGCGCAGTTCGTCGGCACGTTCTTCGTCGTCTCGGGGATCGCAACGCTGGCCCAGACCACCTTCGGGAACCGGTACCCGATCGTCCAGGGTGCACCCTTCTCGATGCTCGCGCCGGCGCTCGCGATCATCGCCGTCGTGACCGCGGGCGGGGTCCAGGGCCAACCCGACTGGCAGGCCGCACTGCTCCAGCTCCAGGGTGCGATCATCGTCGCCGCGGCGGTCCAGGTCGCGATGGGGTACTTCGGGCTGGTCGGCAAGCTCCGACGATACCTCTCGCCGGTCGTCATCGCGCCGACGATCGCCCTGATCGGACTGGCGCTGTTCGACGCCCCCCAGATCACCGGCACCGACCAGAGCTGGCTGCTGCTCGGGCTCACGCTGGGGCTGATTCTGCTGTTCTCGCAGTACCTCGAGCTCAAACACCGCGCGTTCCGACTCTACCCGGTCCTGCTGGCGATCGGTATCGCCTGGATCGTCGCGGCGGCGCTCTCGGTCGCGGGCGTCTTCGGCGGGAGCCATCCGGGCCACGTCCCGCTCGGTGACATCACCGACGTCGATCCCCTGTTGCCGATCCACCCGCTGCAGTGGGGCGTTCCCGAGTTCACGACCGCGTTCGTCGTCGGAATGTTCGCCGGCGTGCTCGCCTCGATCGTCGAGAGCATCGGCGACTACTACGCGGTGGCGAACCTGACCGGTTCGGCGGCACCCAGTGAACGACGGATCAACCACGGGATCGGCATGGAGGGACTGATGAACGTCTTCTCGGGCGTGATGGGGACGGGCGGGTCGACCTCCTACTCCGAGAACATCGGCGCGATCGGGCTGACCGGCGTCGCCTCGCGGTACGTGGTCCAGATCGGCGCCGCGGTCATGCTCGTCGCCGGCTTCGTCGGCTACTTCGGTCAGCTGATCGCGACCATCCCCGATCCGATCGTCGGTGGCCTCTTCGTCGCGATGTTCGCCCAGATCGTCGCCGTCGGGATCGCGAACCTGAAACACGTCGACCTCGAGTCCTCACGGAACGTCTTCGTCGTCGGCTTCGCGCTGTTCGTCGGCCTCGCCGTTCCGGAGTACATGGCGAACTTCGCGGATCCGATCGCCTTCCGGGAGGCAATCGAGCTGACGGCGACGATCGCACCGCTGGTCGAGGCCGAGCCGATCGCCGGCACCGCGGCCGCGGTCTGGATCGAAGCGACCGCTCAGGCGCTCGTCGACTCGGTGTTCATCATCGGCTCGACGGGGATGGCCGTCGGCGGGCTGGCCGCCCTCGTCCTCGACAACACGATCCCCGGCACCCGCGAGGAGCGCGGACTGGCCCAGTGGGAGCGACTCACCGAGGACGACGCGGAGTTCGACTCCTTCTGGGATCGCTGGCTCGGCTCGAGCCGGGACGGCGACTGAGACAGACTCCCCTCGGTCAGTTCCGAAGATCACGAGCTGTCCTGCGATTGCTCCGGAACATCGGGACAGCAGACCGTCCGAGCGAGCCGCGAACGCCAGCCGGGGATCTATTACCGAGCGGTCCCAGACGGAGGTATGGCAGAACTCTCACTCGACGACGGCTCGCTCTGGTACGACGCCCGCGGCGACGGCTCGCCGCTTGTGTTCGTCCACGGCGGCTGGCAGAACGGCCGCGCCTGGGGCCCGCAGGTCGACCGATTCGAATCGACACACCAGGCTATCACCCTCGACGTGCGCGGCCACGGCAACACCGGCGCGACCGATACCGACGAGTACTCGATCGATCTCTTTACCGACGACCTCGAGGAACTGCTCGACCACCTCGAACTCGAGGAGCCGGTGCTGTGTGGCCTCTCGCTGGGCTCGATGGTCGTCCAGAACTACCTCGATCGCCACCCCGACCGCGCAGCGGGGGCGATCCTCGGCGGGGCCGTCAGATCGATGCCGCCCGTCGAGTTACCGATGGGAACGAAATCGTTCCTGTCGCCGATGCCCGCCCTGTCGGCGTCGCTGGCGATGACCGGACCGCAGGCGACGTTTCGGTCGATGCTGACCTCGATCCAGGCGACGACGGGCCAGCGGTGGCTCTCGGTCGACCCGGAGGTCCGATCGATGGCGATCGACGCCGTCGGCGAGGTCGACACCGACGAGTACCGCAAGATCTTCGACGCGCTCTACCGGTTCGACCCGCCCGAACTGACCCACGTCGAGACGCCGACGCTGGTCGTCCACGGCGACCAGGAGGCCCCGCCCGTGAAGCGTCAAGGCCGCGCCATCGCCGGTGAGGTCGCCGACGGCGCGTGGCTCGAGGTCGCCGACTCCGGCCACCTCGTCAACCAGGACCGGCCGGGGGCGTTCAACGACGCCGCGGCCCAGTTCCTCGAGAAACGAGTGCGCGCCTGACGACGCCGACGACGGTCACGGATCGATGGACGTAGCGATGTCGTCAAGAGGGTGGGAATGCTACTCATAGCCGGTCACGGTCGGTCCCGGCCACTACCTATGAGTTCGAACACGATACCAACGGACGCCGCCGACATCGTACCGAGTCCCGAACGCTGGGCGACCATCTCACAACACGTCCTCAACAGCTACGCCGAGGCCAACAGCGCGATGCTGGCCGCGATGGGGCTTCGATCCGCGGGCGAGGCGACCAGGACCGATCCGACGGTTCCGGAGGTCACCTACGGGGACGCCGACTGGACGACCGAACGCTCGACGGACAGCCTCGAGGAGCTTTCCGTCGGCGACGCCGTCCGGTTTACTAAGTCGGTCGAGGACGCGGACGTCGCCGCCTTCGCCCAGGTCTCGGGCGACACGAATCGGCTCCACCTCGAGAACGACTTCGCCGAGGACACCCGCTTCGGCGGTTCGATCGTCCACGGGACGCTCGTCGCCGGCGCCATCAGCGCGGCCCTCGCGCGGTTCCCGGGGCTGACGGTGTATCTCTCCCAGGATCTCGAGTTCCAGGGGCCGGTCGAGATCGGCTCGACGATCACCGCCGACTGCGAGATCGTCGAGGAACTCGGCGGTGACCGGTACCGACTACGGACGACCGTCGACTCCGACGGCGAGCGCGTGGTCGACGGCGAGGCCGTCGTGTTGATCGAGGACGCGCCCGAGTGAGGCCACTCGGCGATCGAGAGCTGCTTACTCCTCGCCCTCGAAGACGCCGTACACCATCGCGGCCGACTCGGGATCCTCGATGTCCTCCTCGAGACCCACTTCGATCACGCGGACCCAGGTTCCCTCCGCGGGCGCGTTCCACACCTCGTCGATACAGTAGCAGTTGAGCACGAGCCCGTCGTCGAGGTCGTAGGGCTCTCCTTCCGGCTGATGGGCGTCGAACCCGACGTCCTCGTCGCTCCGGACGACCAGCGCCATCGTTCGGGTTTCCCCGGGCGCCAGCTCGAGGGCGTACAGCGTGATCTCGTCGGCGTCGATCGTTGGCAGCTCCTCGACCGGATCGGCGACGAGGTCGACGTCGTCCAGCTCCTGGGTGTCGTACTGCTCGGTGTCGCTGATGTCGGCCTCCGGGTTCGGCTCGTAGAGCTCGCTCGTGATCGGGAGGTTGTCGTCGGCGAACCCGACGCCCAGCGTTACCGCGCCATCGGAGGCTTCCGACTGCTCGGCGACCGTCTCCTGGAGGGCGGCGACATCCAGCTCCTCGAGCTGTGGATGAGAGTCGTCTCCCCCTAGGTCCGCACAGCCGGCCGCGCCGACGGCGAGCGCGCCCGCCGTCGTCTGAAGCAGTCGGCGCCGCTCGAGATCGAGGCTCCGTTCCATACCACCATCCGGCGGTTCGACGTATATAGGGGTTGAGATTCCCCACGTCACTCGCTGTTAACTCGTCGAGAGGACGAGTTCGGGCGCGTCGCCACTCTCACAGCCGGCACTACCGGGAGACGTCGTCGGGGGCGACGGCGACGAACGAGCCGTCGCCTCGGGCGGACTCGTAGGCCGCCTCGGTGACGGCCGTCACCCGCAAGCCGTCGAGCGCGGTCGCCGGCGGTTCGCTCCCCGTTCTGATCGCCTCGACGAACGCGTCGGCCTTCGTCCGTCGGTCCTCGGCTCGTAGCCAAGGCCGATACTCGCCGCTGTCCGCGTCGATCTCGACGTACTCGCTCGGCTCCCAGTCCCGACTGTCGAGGGCGACGGCGCCCTCCCGATCCCACATTCGGACGTGTTCGCGCATGCACGGCACCTCACCGGACATCGAGAACGACGCCGTCGCACCGTTCGTGAACCGGACCGTGACGGTCGCGCGGCCGTCCACACGTCGCTCGTCGTCGACGAAGCTCATGCTCGCCGAGACTGCCTCGGGGGTGAGCCCGGTGCTCCAGAGGACGCAGTCGAGCAGGTGGCTTCCGGTGTCGTAGAGGTAGCCGCCGCCGGAGAGATCCGGATCCTGTCGCCACGTGCCCTCGAAGCGATCGACCCAGTCCTGACCGACCTCGGCCGTGATCCAGCTCGGCTCGCGTCCCTCCGTCGTCCACAGCTCGCGAGCCCTGCGGAACGCCTCGTAGAGGTGACGCTGGTAGCCGACCATCAACACCGCCTCGCGCTCGCGGTCGAGTTCGACGAGTTCGCGCGCCCGCTCGAGGTCGGTCGTCAGCGGCTTGTCACAGAGCACGTGGAGGTCGCGGTCGATCGCCGCGAGCACCTGCTCGTAGTGGAGCGTGTGTGGCGTTCCGATCAGCACGGCGTCGAGGGGTTCGGCCTCGAGCATCGTCTCGTAGTCGACGTATCGGGCGTCGGCATCGACGCCCAGTTCGGCGCCGGCCGACTCGAGGGCGGTCTCGTCGACGTCGACGAGCGCGGCAACGTGAGCGTCGTCGTGCTCGCGGAACTGCCCGCCGACCGTCGTTCCGATATAGCCGCCGCCGACGACGCCGACTCGGATCGGCTCGGGCGGGTCGTGGGTGTCGATCGGCTCCTCGTCTCCGGTGTTGGTCATGATCCGTACTGGACGCGGGACGGTCAATACGTGTTATCGTTGCGGCAGTCCCGGGAGGACGAGAGCTGGTTCTTCAGGGCACTGGCTCGGGGCCGAATTCGGAGATAGTGACGAAATCGAGTCAAACTTTCCTTTTGACTGGCTACAACCAGATCCTGTACGAAACAGACGTGGGCCCGGACGGAAGTCTATTCGTCGAGAATGTTGGCGGTTTCCGAGAAGTATATTCTTTCGCGTGATAGCTATGCAGGTTTTGAGCAATTTGATTTTCAAATCATTGAGCTCTATGATAATAAATACCTTGTTCAATAGCAGTATTTGAGAGGCTCAATCAGGACTTTATTACACTCTTTAGAAGATGAATATGTGGGTCGTACCCACAGGAATCACCAATGAGCAGTGACCACCATCACTCTGGAAGTGCAGAATCGGAAAGTGATCGAGAGCGGTACACTTATGAGGAGGCCGCCGAACTCGGCGAGAGCGCATTCGAGGGCGGCGCTGTAGATCGGCGCACGTTTCTCTCGGTCGCCGCCGCGACCGGCGCGGCGCTCGCGCTACCGAACGCAGTTGCTGCGGAGGTCGAGCACCCTGCGCTGACCGACCGAGCCGCGTTTGTCGTCAACGCCACGCCGGACGACTACGAGGTGCCAGTCATCATCGAGTTCGATGCGGCAGCCGGTGTCCCGGAGGAGTTCGAGGCGGAGTACACCGACCCGGGCTGGGACGTCGACGATCAGACCGCCCCGCCGACCGCGGTGACGCGAAGCGAGCCGACGCCGGCGGCCCACGCCCGCCTCGACGCCGACGAACTCGGATCGGTACTCGATGAGTTCGATGACTACGTCGAAGCGGTCGCTTACTCCATGGGCGCCAATCCGTGGTGGCATCTGGAGGAGCCCTACGCCGACGGCGTCTTCCCGCCGGTCGAGGAGTCTCGCGACTGGCTCTCGTTCGAGGAATCCGTCCAAGGTATCAGGTACCTGGAAGAGGAGGTCGCTCCCGACCGGGTCAACTTCTACTCGATCGGAGAGTCTCCCGGCTGGAACAACCAGTTCACCGGCGAAAACCCCGACCCGAACGACGTCTACGTCACGGAGGTCACAAACGACGTCGACGACGAGGCGTCCTTCGCCGAGAAGGACAAGGTGGTGTACTCGCTCAACATCCACGGCGACGAGCGAGCCGGCACCGAGGCCGGCTGTCGGATCATCGAGGATATCGCCTACGGCGAGGCCCCCGACTTCGAGGGACTACTCGACGACGTCGTCCTCCTCTTCCTGTTCACGAACCCGGACGGGTGGGTCTCTCGGAAGCCGGAGACCGAGATTCCGTGGGTGGGGGACCACAACTGGAACTTCCAGCGTGGGAACGCGTCGGGCCTCGACACGAATCGACAGTATCCGACCATGGGTTGGACGGACCCGTCGTTCTGGCCCGCCGAACCCGAGGACACGCCCGACGTGCGTCCCGACGATCCCGACGGTCGGGGTTACCACGAGATGGTCCCCGACGCGCTGGCCATCGTCGAGCACTTCCGCGACTACGACAACGTGGAGTTCCTCTGTGACTACCACGGGATGTACACCGCGGACCACATGGTGTTCAATCTCGAGACGAACGCCCCGTTCACCCACGACAAGACCCACGACTTAGACGAGGTAAGCATCCAGATCGGCGAGGCGATGGCCGACGAGTGGGGCTCGGTCGACGCCGAACCGCTCGCGTCCGACATCACCGCCGCCGCGGCGGTCGAATACCCGTGGGCTGGGGACTACTCGCCGGAAGGGGACAGCTACGAGGGTCTGCTCGACTGGGGGACGATCTACGACTCGCTCTCCTACCAGGTCACGGGTGCGTTCCTGGGCTGGGCCGGCCAGCCCGAGGAGTTCGGCGGTCTCGGTGCGGTCACCGTCGCCCCCGAAGTCATCATCTCGAACAACCTCGGATCGGCGATCAAGGAGTGGAAGCCCTACTGGTCGCGTCACTACGAGACCGCCTACCGACTCTCGATGCGCGAATACGCCCGAATGACCGCTGTGGATACTGAGGCGACTGTGGCGACCGAGGGCCAGGACACTGCCTACGTCTCCACCGAGACGCTGACGCGCTCGTCTGCGGACCTCCCGCACACGCCGGACCCGGAAGGCGGTCCCCGCAAGGGTCACGCGGGCGGCCCACCGGCGCACGCGGGCGGTCCCTCGGGGTCGGGCGGAACACAAGTCAGTCAGCGCCACGAGACCGTCCAGCCCGGCCAAGGCGGGATCAACGTGCACGCCGGCGAGTCGGGACACTCGTTGTTCGTCCACTTCCAGGGACTCGAAAGCGCCACAC
>NZ_JBLRWX010000120.1:0-8544 GCF_047921035.1 Natronococcus sp. | reverse complement strand
CCGCTTCCCGTAGTCGTCATCGCCGAGCTGCTCGGCGTTCCCGCCGAGGATCGCGACCGGTTCAAGCGGTGGTCGGACACGCTCGTCGAGTCCTCGAGCGCGGACGACGAGACCGAGGCGTTCCTCGAGCGCCAGCAGCAGGCCCAGATGGAGATGGCGAGTTACTTCTTCGAGATGATCGCCGACCGACGCGAATCGCCACAGGACGATCTCATGACACAAATCGTCACGCGGGAGCTCGAGGACGGGTCGCGGCTCTCGGAGGAGGAGGCGCTCGGAACCTGTATCCTGTTGCTCATCGCCGGCAACATCACGACGACGAATCTCGTCACGAACGCGGTCCGGTGTTTCGACGCCCACGACCTGTTCGACGAGCTCCGTGCGGAGCCGAACGCGATCGGCCGGGCGATCGAGGAGGTACTGCGCTACCGCTCCCCGGTTCAGGCGATGTCCCGGGTCGCGACGGAAGACGTGACGCTTCGAGGTGCCGAGATCGAATCGGGTGACCGAGTCGTCGTCTGGCTCGGCTCCGCGAACCGGGACGAACGGCAGTTCGAGGACGCCGATGCGTTCGTTCCCGACCGATCGCCCAACCAGCACCTCGGGTTCGGCCACGGAACCCACTACTGTCTCGGCGCCCCGCTGGCCCGGCTCGAGGCGTCGGTCGCCCTCGAGGAGCTGTGCGCCCGAACGGCGACGATCGAGGCGGTCGACACCGACCTGCAGCCGGTTCGCAGTTCGCTGATCTACGGCGTCGAGTCGTTGCCGATCCGGTACGAGCGCCCGTCAGAAAACTGATCCGATCCCTCGTTCGCAGCGAACCCGCCGTCTCCCGAATCAGCGGAGGGATTCATCACACCATCGGTAAATACAGCGCTCTCGTTCCCTATATATACATTTCGCTCTCCATCACTAATACGAAGAGCTGACTATTATTTTGTGGTACTGGTCGTAATGTTTGTCCGATATGCCTCGAGAACAGGATCCGACGACTCGACGAACCGTACTGCAAGGCTGTGCGGCGACCGCGATCGGACTCGGCGCGCTGAGTGGTACCAGTGCGGCACGAGGAGGGGGGAGCGGGAACCGCAACCCACGCCTGGAACTCGTCGGTCACTCCACGCTCGACGTTCCCGAGGGCAACATCACGAACATGGACGTCCGCGAGGACCTGGATCTCGCAGTGGCGGGATCGTTCGTCAACGCCGACACGGACGTCCACGTCGTCGACCTCTCGGAGCTCGAGAACCCGGAGCGAACCGCGACGGTCTCGGCCGGCGTCGGCTACGTGAACGACGTGTTCTTCCACCCCACGGAGCCGTGGGTGTTCACGGCCAACGAGGGCGGCGAGGACGCGGGCTGGGCGATCGTCGACGTTTCCGACCCGCACGATCCCGAGCCGCTCGGTCCGTTCACCGTCGACGACGCGGGCGGGGTCCACACGATCATCGCGTTCGACGAGCAGTACGTCATCACGTCGGGGTCGGGTCGCGGGATGGTGGTGTACGACGTGACGGATCCCACCGATCCCGTGGAGGTCTCGTCGTTCCAGGTCGGCGGCGCGTTCGTCCACGACACCCAGGTTCGCGGCGACTACGCCTACCTCGCCCACTGGAGCCGGGGACTCCACGTCGTCGACATGAGCGATCCGGAGAATCCCGAAAAGGTCGCCTCCTTCGACTACCAGGAGGAAGAGGCGGACGTTCCGTTACGGAACGCCCACCACGCGTTCCCCCACCCGGAGGACGACATCTGCCTGCTCGGCGAGGAGGTCGGCTTCGGGGAGCCGGGGTACAAGCACGTGATCGAGTTCGATCTCGACACCGGCCAGACCGAACTGCTCTCGTCGTTCCGCCCGCCACAGGGGAGCGCCCAGCAGCCAACCGGCCAGCAGGCGTTCTGGTGGACGGGCCACTTCTCGGACTGGGGCGTCGGCGACCAGCAGGACGTCCTGTTCAGCGGCGACTACAAGGCTGGCGTCCAGACGTTCGACCTCTCCGATCCCGCCGACCCCGAGCGGATCGACCAGTACATGACGACCGAGGGGACCAACGAGGTCCGCCGGACGGATCCGGAGCGAGACATCGACGCCATCCCGCAGGTCTGGGGTGCGAACACGAAAGACAGCGAGTACGTCTACGTCTCGGACGCGAACACGGGGCTGTTCGTGTTCACGTTCGAGGGCTACTGACTCCGCCGACGGCCCCTCGACTCGACCGCGCTCGCGGCGGAACCTGGTCGTCCCCTACATCCGACCCGAGAAGTCCCAGCCGTAGACGACCGCCGGCTCGAGCGTGATCGTCACCTCCTCGCGGTCCTCGTCCAGTAGCGTCCGCGCGAGCTTCGACTCCGTTCCGCCGAGGTACCGCTCGAGCAGGTCCCGGAGCACTTCCTTCTCGGGATCGGGCTCGAGAGAGGCCTCGCCCCGGCCCCGGACTCCGGCGTAGGGCGGATCGTTCGTCGAGACCTCGAACGACACCTCTGGAGTCTCCCGGAGGTAGGCGACGACGTCGGCCTCGGCCGAGGTGGCACACTCGAGTATCCAGCCGTCGTTCTCGGTACCGCTCCCGTTCTCGTCGGTCTCGATCGATCGATGCCGATACCACAGCGACACCATCCAGGGGTGGCCCGCGGGAGTCCGACAGCCGAGTCGGACCGGAATCGTTTGTGTCTCGAGAAACGCTGCGATCTCCTCGCGCGAGCGAGAGCCTCGAACCTTCATACCGAACGGACGGCGTCCTTTCATACCAATCCCGGGGGCCGGTAGCCTCGAGCCGACCTCAACGTGCCTCGTCGATCAGCGCTCGCACGTCGACTCGACACGCCCGTTCGTCGGCCCGGTAGGCCGCCTCCGTCAGCGCGGTCACCCGGAGTCCGTCCGCCCCCGGGACGGCCGGGTCGGCGGTTCCCGCGATCGACTCGAGGAAGTTCTCGAGTTTCGCCGTCGTCAGCGTCGTGAAATCGGTGCGGGCGTCGATCGTGCTCTCGTAGACCGTCGCACCGCGCTCGGCGAGGCGGATCCGTTCGCCGTCGAAGGTGACTCGGCCGTCCGTTCCCCAGATCGTGTACCCCTCCGCCGGCGTGAGTTCGACGCCGTCCCCGCTGATCGTGACCCCGGCGAGGATCGACCGTCCGTCGCGGTCGAATTCGATCGAGAGCGCGCTGTTGACGTCGATCTCGGCTTTCGCGTACGCCACGTCCGCGGAGACGTGGGTCGGAACCCCGTCGACGATCCAGCAGAGCGCGTCGAGCAGGTGCGATCCGGTATCGTACAGCTGCCCGCCGCCCGAGAGCGTCGGATCGACGCGCCAGGTCCCCTCGTGAAGCTCGAACCAGTTCTGGCCGAGGTACGCGTTCGCGGCGTGGACCTCGCCGATTCGGCCGTCGTCGACGAGCCGTTTGACCTCCGCGAACCCGGGGTGAAAGCGTCGCTGGTACCCCACCTGCACGACGAGCCCCCGATCGTCGGCAATCTCGAGCAGTTCGACCGCGTCGCCGACGTCGGTCACCATCGGCTTCTCGAGGTAGACGTCGGCGCCGGCCTCGAGACACGCTCGAGCCTGTTCGAAGTGGAGAGTATGGGGGGTGACGATCAGTGCGATATCGATCCCGTCCCCGTGGGCGGCGAGCATCGCGTCGTGGTCGGCGTAGGCCGGCGCGTCGAACTCGCGTTCGAAGACCTCCCGGGCGTCGGCGGAGACGTCGGCTCCCGCGACCAGTTCGACGCCCTCGAGTCCGACCAGCACCTCGAGCTCGAGCTGCCCGAGCCCGCCGAGTCCGATCGCCGCTGCGCGAAACTGCATACTGCTACCGCGCTCTCCACGACAAAAAACGCTTGCTAACACACAACACGAGGTGACTCTCGGATCGTCCCGGTAGTCTTTGTTGTCGACCGGTCGGGAGCGAGATTCACCGGAAGCTACTCTCCCTTCGGACGCGTTGCGACGGGTATGCCGACCTGTCCCGGCTGTAAGAGTCAGCTCACTCACGAGGAGTGTCTCGCGCACCTGCGGTACTGCAAGTGGCTCTGGAGCGACGATCCCGAGCGGGAGTCGCGGTGGGGGGAGCAACTCCTCCGGGAGCTCCGCGATCGGGAACGATAACCTTCGGCCGACGGCGGTGAACGGTCCCGCTCAGAAGGGGGGAACGAGCATCGCGAACTCGTAGCCGTAGATGTGGTTGAGCATGAGGTAGGTGACGATTCCCAGGACGAGACTCAGGATCCACGAGCCGGCGGCGATGCGGCCGACCCTGGCGTGGGCGGTTTCTCGGAGTTCGTCGGGCGTGTGGGTGAGCCCGAGAATCAGCGCGTACAGCACGACCGGAACCGCGACGATCGAGAGCAGAATGTGGATCGCGAGCATCGCGAGGTAGAGTTCGTACTCCGGGGAGGGGCCGACGAACAGCTTCTCGCCGCCGCCGCCGACCCGGATCAGGTAGACGACCAGAAACAGGATAATCGTCGCGAACGCGCCCGTCATCGCCAGGCGGTGTTTGTCGACCTCGCCCGCTCTGATCCAGTACCAGCCGGCGACGAGCAACACGGTCGTTACCGTGTTGATCACCGCGATCGCGTGAGTGAGGACGTTGATCTGTGCGTTGGTCAGATCGGGGTAGATCGGGATGTCCGCGACGAACGTCCCGATGACGAGCGCGTAGCCGACGATCGTCAACAGCACCGTCACGCCGATCGGTCGCTCCCGGAGTCGTTCTCTCGCGTCGGCAGTTGCCATCGGTCGAGGTTAGGATGGACCGCCTATCTGTCTTGCCGTTTCGGAACCCGCCCTCGCTCACTCGAGCGTAACGTTCCCGCGGTGATCGACGGTGACGTCGTACCCGCAGTAGGCAAACGAGACGGAACCGGTACGCGGTCGTCCGTCCCGTAGCGGAGCGAACAGCTCGTCGAGCGCGGTCGGATCGACGACGGAGTGGAGGGGGTCGTACTCCGGCAGGGAGAGCCGGTCGTATCGGACACCCTCCGCGTCGGCGACGGCCTCGACGACCGCCAGGCTCGGCGGTTTCCGCTTCGTCTCGTCGGTCCCGTCGTAACTGCGTCTCACGGTGGAGCTACCGTCCGAGAACCGATAACGGTGTCCCTCGTCGCGACCGATCGCCGGAGTTCACGAGAGCTCGAGCGCGATTCCGCCGTCGTCGACCGAGATCGTGACGTCGTCGACGCGCTGGTCGTACTCGCTGGCGTGGCGGCCCGACTGGCGGATCCGCAGCTTCTCCTCGAGCAGATCGGCCTCCTCGAGGAGTTCGATCTTTCGGTAGGTCGTCGAGAGCGGGACCTCACAGCGCTCGGAGAGCTCCGCCGCGGAGAGATGGCCCTGGCTGTCGCCGAGCTCCTCGAGAATGGTTCGGCAGTCGGCGTCGTTGAGGGCGGTGAGAATCGTCCTGATGTCGTCCTCGCCGGAAACGGTTCGCGGCTCGTCGGTCAGTCGGTCGCGGCCGTACGTCCGTGGGGCCCCGGTCAGCGATTGGCTCATACTACACCGTGGTCGCCCGAAGGCCACGAGTGTTGACCACCGATATCGAGGTCCCTTTATAACCCCGTGTTATAGATGGTCACACTCGATCGGATCCCGGCGTTCGTCACGCGGCCTCCGCGACCTCGAAGGCGTCGGGATCGACGTCGGCGCCACAGACGACGCACCCGTTCTCGACGAGCGCGTCCCGCATGGAGTCGGTGACGGCGATCGACCGGGTGCAGGCCGGACAGACGAACCGCGCGTTTTCGCGGGTGCTCATATCTCGAGGGAGGAGCCCCACGCATAAGGTACCGCGTCTCGTTCCGAGGGCGTGGGAATATCGGCGTTCAGTTGCCCATATTGAATACGACGTAGCCCGAACCCGCGTGTAGTACCTATGTCGTCGGGAATTCGCGCCACGGTGAAAGTAGACTCTCCCGAAGCCTGCCCGATCGCACGGTTTTCGCGGGAGACGGGGACGACGATCGATCAGGTGTCGACGAGCGTCTCCTGTGGGTCGGAGGGGGCGACGACCGAGTTCCTGGCCGACGTCGACGTCGAGTTCGACGGCGGGGTTTCGGGGCCGGTGTTCTCCTACGGAACGACGAACCTCTACCGGTGTTCCCACGACGGCGAGGCGGAGTGTCCCTGCGAGTGTCTCGGAGCGTACGACTGTCCGGTCCACCGCTACCGGGCGACCGACGGGGACGTAACGGTCGTCTTCCACGCGGCCGACTTCGACCAGCTTCAGGCGGTGATGAACGAGTTCCGGGAGCGATACCCCGGGGTCGATGTCCAGAGTCTGCTCCAGCCACCCCTCAGCGGAACGCCCGAGGAGCGAATCTTCGTCAACCGCGGAAAGCTGACCGATCGCCAGTACGAGGTCCTCGAGACGGCCTACGAGATGGGCTACTTCGAGCGACCGAAGAAGGCCAACGCGACGGAGGTCGCGGAGACCCTCGGGATCACCCAGTCGACGTTCACCGAACACCTCGGCGCGGCACAGCGGAAGCTCCTCGGCGACGTGTTAGAGGCCGGAACGTAGCCTCGCGGACGAGCCGGCTCGGAGACAACGGAAGTAGTTTAGTGCTACGCCCACTCGAGGTACGACAATGGCACTTGCCGAGGAGACCGAGATGACCGACGGTGAGATCGACGCGTTTCTCAGCCGCCACGAGACGGGCGTACTGGCGCTGGCCGACGAGCGGACGCCGTACGCGATTCCGATCTCCTACGGGTACGACGCCGACGCTCGAAGCTTCTATCTGCGACTGGTCTCGACGCCCGAAAGCGAGAAGCGCCGGTTTCTGGCCTCCTCGCCCGACGCTCGACTCGTGGTCTACGAGGAGACGGATTCGGGAGAGACCTACCGGAGCGTCGTCGCCGTCGGCTCGCTCGAGGAGATCGATCCGTCGGAGCTAACCGCCTCCCACATCGAGCAGTACGGTGAGGCAAAGCGGCCGCTGTTCGAGATATGGGGCGATTCGAAACGGAACCTCGACATCCAGCTTTACGAGTTCGAGCCGACCGACCTGAGCGGCCGGCGAACCGAAATCGATCGCGACGCCGAAGGAGCGTAGTCGACAGCTCCGTCGAGAACCGGGCCGGTGATACGTCTCGGTATCGCTCGGCCGGATCCGAGAGCCGCCTACTGTCTCGCGAAGTGTTCCTGTGAGACCGACGCGCCACAGACGGGACAGCCGTGTGACAGCGTCGCTTCGCGAACCGGCGTGTTGACCTCGATCTGTTGCCCGCAGTCCGGGCAGGTAAACTCGTATTCGGACATCCCTCGTGTGCTCCTCTGTAGAGAGTGACTCGCGGTACGGAAGTCGTCGCCTCCAACATATCCGGGTAGGTTTAAGAGAATATCGGGATCGGCTCGTCGTCGCCGTTTTTTCCACGCGCTGGGAACTGGCGACCGAAGTAATCGTGGTCGGTCTCGAAGGGGGGCGTATGAGTGGACTGTCAGCGACGGTCGTGCTGCGCGATCCGGAGAGTTGCCCGGTCGCCCGCGCCACGAGCGCGACCGGCGAATCGGTCGAGGCGGTTTCGCGGTCGTCGCCCTCGAGTCCGGAGACGCCCCGAATCGAGGAGTTCGCGATCGACGGCGAGGCCTCGCTCGAGGACGACGACGTCGGGGTCGAGCTGTCGAGGATCTCGGCGAACGAACACGGCGAGGTGTACCGGTTCACGCGCGAACTCGACGGATTCTGCGCCTGTGAGGTCGTCGAGGAGGAAGGAACCCCGGTTTCCTCGATCCGGGCCGACGAGGGGGCGCTGTACCTGACCGTTCGAGCGGCCGACGTCGAGACGCTCTCGGATATCGTCGGCGCGCTTCGGGAACGGTTCGACGGCGTCCAGCTCCAGCAGCTGCTCCGGACCGGCGAACGGGAGACGGCGGATCTCGCCTTCGTCGACCGGAGCCGATTGACCGATCGCCAGCGGGAGGTCCTCGAGACGGCCCACGAGATGGGGTACTTCGAGTACCCGAAGCGAGCGAACGCGGGCGACGTCGCCGAGGCGATCGGCATCTCCCGATCGACGTTCTCCGAACATCTCGGCGCCGCACAGACCAAGCTCCTCGACGCGATCCTCGAGGACTGAGTGCTCGACCGGGAGCCGGCGGTGTCGGCGAACCGCCGAGCTACCGGATCCGTACATTCACGTGGACGGTCCGCACACACGCCAGTATGGTACGTCGAAGCCTGCTGTTCACGCCGGGCGACCGCCCGGAGATGCTCCGGAAGGCCCCCGGTGCCGGCGCGGATGCGATCGTGTTCGACCTCGAGGACGCCGTCTCACCGGGCCGCAAGGACGAGGCCCGGGAGGCGGTTCGGAACTGTCTCGCCGATCCGGCGTTCGACCCCGATCCCGAGGTTTGCGTCCGGGTCAACGCGGAGCGGTCGGCGATCGAGCGCGACCTCGAGGCACTCGCTGGAGCCGACTCGATCCGTCTCGACAGCGTCATGCTCCCGAAGGCGACGGCGGCCGCCGACGTCCGCGAACTGGCCGCCGGCCTCGAGGAACGCGGGCTCGCCTGTCCGGTTCTGGCGCTGATCGAGAACGCGGCGGG
>NZ_JBLRWX010000119.1:0-8587 GCF_047921035.1 Natronococcus sp. | reverse complement strand
CGACCACCCGCGACACGGCCCGCGAGGAGGGCGTCGACGGCTGGGTCAAAAACCTCGAGGACGGCCGCGTCGAGGCGGCGTTCGAGGGCCCGGAGAGCGCGGTCGAGTCGATGCTCGAGTTCTGTCACGAGGGCAGTCCCGCGGCCGACGTCGAGGACGTCGAGGTCGAGTACGAGGACCCGCAGGGCGAGGACGGGTTCGAAATCCGCTACTGAGTGTCTCCCTCGAGCCGCGCGCCGAGTTCGTCGAGGTGTTCGGCGAGCCACGGCGGCTCCTCGGTGTGGGCCCAGGTGGCCCACTCGGCCTTCTCGCCCGCGTAGTACGCCCGGTAGGCGCCGACGGGGTCGTCGGGCCGTTTGTACTCGTCGGGCATCGCCTGCGGGCGCGGCGTCGGCTCCTCGGCGGGAAACTCGATTTCGTCGGGGTCGATTCGCTCGACGACCTGCCAGCTGGCGTGGTCGCCGTCCTTCTCGTAGCGCTCGACGAACTCCGCGTTGAGCGCCTCGGCGTGCTCGCGCAGGGCCAGCCAGTTCGCCCGCGACTCGGTCGCCCACTCCGTGACGGGGTGGCTGGTGTGGGTCGGGGCGTAGAGGAAGTCGTCGTCCCGACCGTTCTCGCGGGCCGCGGTACACAGCACCTGCGCGGCCTCGAGCAACAGCTTGTTGACGTGCTCGTCGCAGTGGTACCGGGCCGCGAGCCGGGGGTCCTCGTCGAGCCAGAAGACGTTCACGACCGGGGTTGGGACGCGACCCGATTGAGCGTTTCGTCCGCAATCTTCAACGGCGGTCCCCTCGAATCGGGGATCATGATCACGGGCGAACGGATGGCCGCCGTCGACGAGAACGCCGCAGCGCTGGGCGTCTCGCAGAAGCAGCTGATGGAGTCGAGCGGGAACGCGGTCGCGAGAGCGGTCCGCGAGGTCGCCGAGCCGGGCTCGAGCGTCGCCGTCGTCGCCGGACGCGGGAACAACGGTGGGGACGCGTTCGTCGCGGCCCGCTTTCTCGAGAGTTTCGACGTGACGACGCTCCTGCTCGGACCGGCCGAAAGTATCGGCACCGAGATCGCCCGCGAGAGCTGGGACGCTCTGCAGAACGCGGGTTACGACACCCGAGAGATCGAGGACTCGAGCGGGTTCGACCTCCCCGACTGCGACGTCGTCGTCGACGCGATGCTCGGGACGGGAATCAGCGGCGACCTCCGCGAGCCCGCCGCGACCGCAGCCGAAGCGATCAACGCGGCCGACGCGACCGTCGTCGCCGTCGACGTCCCCTCGGGGTTCGACGCGAACGAGGGCGAGGTCGCCGACAACGCCGTCGAGGCGGATCGGGTCGTCACCTTCCACGACGCGAAACCCGGTCTCGCCGAGCTCGACTGTGAGCTCGCGGTCGCCGACATCGGCATCCCCGCCGCGGCCGAGCGGGACGTCGGTCCCGGGGATATCTCGCTGGCCCGACCCGACGGTCGCGAGGGGCGACCCTACGTCATCGGCGGCGGCCCCTACACCGGCGCGCCGGCGCTGGCCGCACAGGCCGCGCTGCGAGCCGGCGCGGAGCTTTCCTTCGTCGCCGCGCCCGAGTCGGTCGCCGGCGAGATCCAGGGCTACGCCGAGGACCTCATCGTCCAGCCCTACGAGAACGAGGTCCTCACGCCCGACGTCGCCGAGGACCTCCTCGAGACCGCCGAGGAGTACGACAACGTCGTCGTCATCGGCCCCGGCCTGGGCACCGACGACGAGACGCTCGAGGCGACCCGGGAGTTCCTCTCGTCGTACTCGGGTCGGGCGGTCGTCGACGCCGACGCCCTCGAGGTCGTCCCGGAGATCGAGACCGACGCGACGCTGGTCTGTACGCCGAATCGCGGCGAACTCGCGCGGATGGGCGGTCCCGACACCGACGACCTTGCCGCGGTCGCCGACGAAATCGAGGAGTTCGCCGCGGAACTGGGCCACCTCGTCCTCGCGAAGGGCGAAAACGACGTGATCACCGACGGCGAGCGAACGCGAATCAGCCGGTCGGGCACGGTCGGCATGAAGGTCGGCGGCACCGGCGACACGCTCGCGGGAATCGTCGCCGCGCTGCTCGAGGGCGCCGAGCCGATGGACGCCGCTGCGGCGGGCGCCCACGTCAACGGGCTCGCGGGCGAACGCCTCGCCGAGCGCCACGAACACGGCTTCCTGGCCTCGGAACTGCTCGCGGAACTTCCCCCGACGCTGTGGGGTGGTCACGATGAGTGACGATCCGGCCCCCGCCGAGGGAACGAACCCGGATCCGCGCAGCGGCGACGATTCCGGCGCCGAGGAACTCACGCACACCACCGACGAGGGCGAGGTCCAGATGGTCGACGTCGGCGACAAACCCGACAGCGAGCGCCGGGCGGTCGCCGCGGGCGAGATCCGCCTGCAGCCCTCGACGGTCGAGGCGATCCGTGACGACGAGATCGGCAAGGGCGACGTGCTCGCGACGGCCCGGATCGGCGCCGTCCAGGCCGTCAAACACACCTGGGAGACGATCCCGATGTGCCACCAGATCCCGATTACGAACGTCGACACCGCGTTCGAACTCGTCGAGGACCGGGTCGAGTGCGAGGTCGCCGTCGAGACCACCGGGAAAACGGGCTGCGAGATGGAGGCCCTCGAGGGGGTCACGACCGGACTCAACGTCGTCTGGGACATGGTCAAGGCCGTCGAGAAAAACGACGAGGGGCAGTATCCCGACACCGGAATCGAGAACGTCCGGGTCCTCGAGAAGGAAAAGCGAACAGACTGAACGGATCCGATCGACCGACGCTGCGGTGGCTCGGTCAGTTCGTCTACTCCGTGACGCACTCCACGTAGCGGCTGTTTCCGGAGCCGCTTCGCACACCGGGGTCCGGTCGCTCGTCGACTCTCTCGAGGGTGATCGAATACGCAAACGCAAACGGAATCGCAAACGCAAACGATGGTAGAGCGCGGGGGGACGATGCGCCGAACTGCACTCAAAAAGGGTCGAGCCGGTAGCTACAGGTCCATTCCGCCGTTGACGTCGATCACTTCGCCCGTGATGTACGACGACTCCCTGCTCGCGAGGAAGCGAACGACGGCGGCGATATCCTCGACCTCCGCCAGTCGCTCGAGGGGGATCCCCGCGATGATCCGTTCGAGGACCTGGTCGGGAACGCTCTCGACCATGTCGGTCCGGGTGAACCCGGGCGCGACGCAGTTGGCCGTCGACCCGCCCTGGGCGAACTCCAGGGCGATCGTCCGGGTAAAGCCGAACATGCCGCTTTTCGCGGTCGCGTAGTTGGCCTGTCCGAAGTTCCCCTGCTTGCCGACGACGCTCGAGATGTTGATGAGCCGTCCCTCGTCGGCGTTCCAGATGTCGTCGTAGAACGTCTGGGTGCAGTTGAACATCCCGCCGAGGTTGACGTCCATCACCCGGTCCCACTCCGCGCGGGACATCTCGGTGAACTGCTTGTCGGCGGTGATGCCGGCGTTGTTCACCAGGACGTCGGCCGGACCGAACGCCTCGTGGCAGACCTCGCGCATGTGCTCGACGTCCTCGGGGACCGAGACGTCGGCCTGGGCCGTGATCGCCTGCCCGCCGGCGTCCTCGATGGCCTCGACGGCCTCGTGGGCGGCCCCCTCCGACGACCGGTAGTTGATGACGACGTTCGCTCCCTCCTCGCCGAGGTGTTCCGCGATTCCACGCCCGATTCCTCGTGCCGAGCCCGTGATGACACAGGTACGTCCCTCCATGGACATCGTTAGTGTACACTGCACCACCGATTGTTATATAACGACCTGTTGGGTTTCGAATCCTGTTGCGGCGAATAAAAGACGACAGTGTCCGACTCGGGGCCGGGAGGGCAGCGACGCGGTTGCGTCGGAACGTCAGCGGGCGTTACTGCTCGCCAGCCTGGTCGATCCAGTCCTCGAGGCGAGCGACGGCGATGTTGGTCTCCTCGGCGAGCTCCTCGGTGTCGGCGTCGGCGAGCTCCTCGAAGGAGCTGATGCCGACCGCGGCGAGGTCGTTCGCGTAGGACTGGCCGACGCCGTCGATCTCGGTGAGATCGTCGACCTCGGTCTCCTCGAGGGCCTCCTCGGAGAACTCGTCGAGGCCGGTCTCGTCGCCCTCGACGTCGCCCGCGAGGGCCGCGTCGGGCTCGTCGGGCTCGGGCGTCTCCGGCTCGGCGTCGGTCTCGACGCTCGAGCGGGCCTCGAACCAGTCACAGACGTCGGGCCAGAGCTCGGCGTGGCTCCGGGAGGAGACGGACATGCCGATGTGGCCGGTCGCGAACTCCATGACCTCGGTGTCGTCGGAGCCGACGGCCTCGTTGAACGGCTTCGAGGCACCCGGCGGGATGAGGTGGTCGTACTCGGCGACGATCTGGAGCAGCGGCATGTCGATGCTCGAGACGTCGATCTTCTTTCCGTCGAGCTCGAGTTCGTTCGCGACGAGCTTGTTCTCCTGGTAGATGTCGCGGATGAACTCCTCGTAGGCCTTGCCGGCAACGTCGATCCCCTCGTCGAGCCAGCGCTCCATCCGGCCGAAGTTCTCGACGAAGTCCTCGTCCTCCATGTTGTCGTAGAAGCGGACGTACTTCGTCACGTTGTTCGCGACGGGATCCATCAGCGCAAAGCCGACGTCCAGGAACTCCGCGGGGACGTTGTCGAACGTCTCGGTGACCCTCTCGGGGTCGTAGTAGTCGTCGGCGCCCCACAGCTCGAGGACGCCGCCGTCACCCGCAAAGCAGAGGCCGGCGGCCATCAGGGCGAGGTTCTCGACCTTGTCGGGGTGGAGCGCGGCGTACATGGCCGACATCGTCCCGCCCATGCAGTAGCCCAGGATGTTGATCGCGTCCTGGCCCGAGCGCTCGCGGACCTCGTCGACGCAGTTGTCGATGTAGCGGTTGACGTAGTCGTCGAGGCCGAGCTGGCGGTCGAGCTTCGAGGGCTCGCCCCAGTCGATCAGGTAGACGTCGAAGCCGGCCTCGAGCAGCGTCTGGACGACCGATCGGTCGGGCTGGAGATCGAGGATGTAGGGCTTGTTGATCAGCGCGTAGACGATGAGGATCGGAATGTCGTGTTGCTCCTCGGTCTTGGGCTCGTAGTGGAGCAGCCGGAGCTTGTTCTCCTCGTAGACGACCTTGCTCGGGGTCTGACCGACCTCGACGTTCTCGAGGGTCTCCGTTCGGTCGGGCGCGACCTGGCTCTTCTCGGCGAGGCCGGCGGCGCCCTCCCAGGCCTGGCGTTGCATCTCCAGGGCGGTCGCGTACGGGTTCTTCATTGCTCCTCTAGGTGCTCGAGAACGCGGTCGAGTTTCTCCTCGACGGCGTGCTGGCGGCGCTCGAGCTCGACGAGTCGGTCGCCGACCTCGACGACGTCGCTCTCGGTCGGGAAGCCCAGCGAGTGCAGCGTCTCCTCGGCGGCCTCGTCGGCCTCCTGCTGGAGTTCGAGCACGTCACCGACGGTCTCGCCGGTCATCTTCGCGAAGGCGGTCGTCGACATGACCTCCTTGAACGCCTCGTTTGCCGTGTTGAGCCAGACGTCGCGGAACTCCTCGAGTTCGACGTCCTCGCCCTCGAGCTGGTCGTTCGCTCGCTCGACCATCTGCTGGGAGGCGTTCATCCAGGCCTCGTAGGCGCGGGCGTAGCCCTCGACGCCCTCGGAGAGCTCGGCGTCGTCGCTCATCTCGCCGACGGTCTCGGCCCAGCTCTCGACGAATTGAGCCTGGGCTTCGACGTTGTTCTCGAAGGCCTCGAGGAACTGCTCGTTCCACTGTTCGGCGAACGCGTTCCAGTTCTGTGCCTGTGGTGGTGTGTCTGTCATTGTAGGGGAAAATTGGATCGTATGGACAAAAGGCTATGGTCGTTACGCCGAAACGTCGAACTCCTCGGCGACGGAGTCGACGTTCTCGGTGACCGCGGAGACGTTCTCCTCGGCCTGCTCGTGGGCCTCGAGCACGGCGTCGAAGCTCGTGTCGACGACCTCGGCGTAGCTGGCGGAGAACTCGTCGTAGGCGGCCTCGGACTCGTGGAGGGCCTCGGCGACGGCGGCGATCGACTCCTGCTGGGCGTCGGTCATCGCGTCGACGTTCTCCTCGAACTGCGAGCGGAACTCCTCGAGGTCGACGCCGTCCTCGGGCATCGACGCCTCGACGGCGTCGAAGTACGCCGCGACGGCGCCCTTGGTGAACTCGGCGTTGGTCTCGACGGCCGAGCTCGAGGACTCGACGGCGTCGACGAAGGCGCCGAAGGAGGTCTTCTGGGCCTCGAGGGCGTCGTGGGTGAGCTGCTGGCTCTGTTCGATTGCGGTGCGCTGTGCGGTAAACATGGCGGTGAGTGGGTTCTGTGTCATTGGTCTGTCTCGCGGTTTCGCTTGACGGGAACGACGATCGTCTGGACGATATCTCCCTCTTCGATGTCGAGGGCTTCCCGTTCGGGTTCGGGAATACTGATCCGACCGCCGCTCTGGACCCGCGCCTTGAACGTCGCCGTGCCCATGTTCATCGGCCCGAAGCTCGAGGCGTTCTCGAGCGGGTTCGCGGAGCTCGCCTCCATCAGCTGCTTCAGCATCTCCTGCTGGGATTCGGCGACCTGTTCGCCCGCGTTCTGCATCTGCTCGGCGAACATCGTCGGCGGGAACCAGGGCGATCGGTCGGAGTCGTCCGTCATCAACACAGTCAACGCGCTCCGAACTAATAAGGGTTTCCGATCTCTACCACTGAGTGCCATTGAGTGGTTTAGAGTGCATCCCAGAGGTTGCTACCGCCCCGAAGTGCGGTTTTCGCCTCGGACCGGAGTCGAGGCGGTCGAAAGCGCCGGTTACCACGCCGTCGCCGGCACGGATAACCGCACATTGTGCAGCCAAAGAGGTATAACGGCCTCGTCCCTATATCGGGAGTAGATGTCCCACCAGAACGCCGGCGACACCGGGTTTGGTGCCCTGGCCAACGCCTGGTCCACCGCGACCCGATCCGTCCTCCGGAGTGCGACCGCGGCCAACCGCGCCGCCGTCGCCGCGATGGATTCGACTCAGACGGAATCGAACGGCAACCACACCGACGCCTCGATCCCCTCCCTCGAGTACGCCGACGCCGACTGGAGCTTCGAGCGAACCGTCGAGGATCCGACCGCGCTCGGCCCGGGCGATCGGGTCACCTTCGAGAAGGAACTCTCCGACGAGGACGTGCGCGCGTTCGCCGAGATCAGCGGCGACACGAACCGCCTCCACCTCGACGACGAGTTCGCCGCCGACACCCGATTCGGCGAGCGCATCGTCCACGGCACCCTCGTTTCGGGCCTGATCAGCGCCGCGCTGGCCCGGCTTCCCGGGCTGACGATCTACCTCTCCCAGGACCTCGAGTTCGCCGGCCCCGTCGGCATCGGCGATCGGGTCTCCGCCCGCGTCGAGATCGTCGAGGACCTCGGCAACAACCAGTACCGCCTCGAGACGGTCGTCCGCGACGAGGACGACGACGAGACGGTCGTCGACGGCGAGGCGGTCGTCCTCATCGACGAGATGCCCGACGCCTGATACGGTTTACTGTAAGTCAGTACCGGCGCAACCGCGACCCGTACGGTGGTTGCGCCGGTAAATCGTTACAGCAATCCGTATGAGACAGTCGGCTGTTTTGCCGGCGGACTCACGATTCCCCACCGGGTGTGTCGGAACTACCGCCAGAAGCCGCCCGTTCGAGTTCTCGCTTCGCTCGAGGACAGACAGTATAAGTAGTTCCTCGCGGAACGGGCCACCATGACACTGTTCGGGACCGCAGGGATCCGTGGGCCAGTCGAGACCGTCTCACCATCGCTCGCGCTCTCGGTCGGCCAGGCCGCGGGCGAGCCCGGAACGACGTTCGTCGTGGGTCGTGACGGACGGGAGACGGGGCCGGCGCTGGCCGCGGCGATGGAGGCCGGCCTCGAGAGCGCCGGTGCCGACGTCCGTCGGGTCGGTCGCCTGCCGACGCCGGCGCTCGCGTTCGCCTCTCGAGGGCGGCGCGGCGTGATGCTCACGGCGAGTCACAACCCGCCGACCGACAACGGCATCAAACTGTTCGTCGACGGCGTCGAGTACGACAGCGACGCGGAGGCGTTGATCGACGAGCAGGTCGGCGCCGACGATCCCGGGCTGGCTTCCTGGGAGGAGTGGGGGCGATCGGAACGAGCCGACGTCCTCGGACGCTACCGCGACGCCGTCGCCGACTACGTTCGCACCCGGTTCGACGACGAGTCGCCGCTCGCGGGACTGTCGATCGCCGTCGACTGCGGAAACGGCGTCGGCGCGCTGGCGACGCCGCAGGTGCTGGACGCGCTGGGCGCCGACGTCGTCGGCGTCAACGCGAACGTCGACGGCCATTTCTCCGGGCGGGAGAGCAAACCGACCCCCGAGACGCTGACGGAGTTCAGCGACTTCCTCGCCGAAGGGTCGTTCGACCTCGGGCTGGCCCACGACGGCGACGCGGATCGGCTCGTCGTCCTCGAGCCCGACGGGGAGGTCGTCCACGAGGACACCGTCCTCGCGCTCGCCGCGGCCCACTACACCGACGCCAGCGAGGTCGACGACCCGGTCGTCGTAGGCGAGCGCGCCGTCGTCGACGAGCGCGTGCAG
>NZ_JBLRWX010000118.1:0-8703 GCF_047921035.1 Natronococcus sp. | reverse complement strand
AATACGTTGATATCGTTCCGCGTGAATCATGAGAATATCTTTCTCTCGCGCTCAATCCTCGAGAAATACATAGACGAACATTATCCGGTGCATTGTCAAGATGCGCTGGCAACCTGAGGAATTGATCGGCTTTCGTTCAACTGGCATGCATAGTTGGCGGAACACCTATCCTAACACGGGAGTACCATCGGTCAGCTGAATCTCGTTCTCACTCTCGTTCCCAGATGAACTTGTACTCGACGTTTACGAACTCAAGCGCGTCGAATAGCTGCGAGCCCTCGCTGTAGCGGTGAATCGCGAACGACAGCCGGTGTCCTTCTCGGCGACCGAGGCACCTGAGAAGTCGGGTGCTCAACCGCCGTCGATTCACGACCGCCGCCCATGTGTCACCTCGAGCATCCAACCAAAAACACTGAACACACCCACTACCAGCAAACAGGCATGAGCTGGGACGTCGACTACGAGAACGAGGACTCGATCGCACTGGCCCACGAGGACGGCTTCGTCTGCTTCGCCAAGCGGGGGATGGACCAGGGCGACCACACGAACTGGACCCTCGAGCTAACCGACACCGACGACGGGACCGAACTCGTCTCCGAGACCCACCGGATCTCCAACGAGCAACACCTGTGGTCGGTGATCGAGAAGTACACCGATCTGTATCCCGCCTAGGGACGGCTCGAGCCCGCCGTCCTCGAGCCCACCTTCATTCCCTCGAGCGCACCGCCCCCCGACAGTCAGTCCGCGTCGACGGAGACGCGCTCGACGTTCGTCGATCCGCAGGCGGTACAGCGCTGCTCGGCCGACTCGGTCAGGATGGAGCCACAGTCCGTGCAGGTCCCGCGGGTCGTGTCGCCGACCCGGGTTCCACAGAGCGAGCAGACCCGTCTGGTTCCCCGGAACTGGGCGCCGCAGTCCCCACACGCGTAGACGCTTTTCATGATCGTTCGCATCGATATTTGGTGGCGCGACACAAGGACGTTTCGTCCGTCCGTTCACTCTTTCGACACAGTTTTTATTTCCTATTGCTTCAAACGTGATGGAGGGCTGAAAATTGCAGAGAGTTTATGTTTATAGCGATAGAATTACTGCTGAGATGGCGCCATCAACTCGTCGGGGGAACGAAACGACGGCTGCCGGCTCGAGTCGGTACGAGGCGGTCGCCGACCTCGCACAGCGTGCCCTCGCGGACGACGACCTCGAGACGATCCTGCGGGAGACGACGAGCGCCGTCGCCACCGTGATCGACGCCCGATCGCTGGCGGTCCTCGAGTTGCTTCCGGGGGGGAGCCGCGCGACGATCCGCAGCCACGTCGGACGACACCCGGCGGGGGGCGAGGCCGGAACGGTTCCCGCGACGGCCGAGAGCTGGGTCGGGACGGTCCTCGAGCGTGGAGCCGTGATCGTCGACGACCACCGGACGAGCGACGTCGACCCGCCCGTCGAAGGCGAGCCGCGAAGCAGCGTGGGGGTCCGCATCGACGCCGACGGCGAGGCCTGGGGCGTCCTCGAGGCCCACGCGGCCGACCCCGGGGCGTTCGAGGACGCCGACCTCGCCTTCCTCGAGCGGATCGCCGACGTGCTCGAGCCCGCCCTCGACGCGAACTCGAGCCGAACGCCGCCGGACGACCCGGCGCGCCCGACGGAGACCGACCGCGTCTTCCAGGCGGTCGAGACCGCACGGGAGGGGGTCGCCGTTCTCGAGCCCGGCGGCGAGTTCGCGTACGTCAACGAGGCCTACGCCGAGCTGTACGGCTACGAGCCCGCGGCGATGCGGGGGATGCACTGGGAGGAGGTCCACCCGCCGGGGATGATCAGCCGGATCTACCGGGAAGTGTTTCCCCAGCTCTCGACGACCGGCGTCTGGTCGGGCGAAACGATCGGCCTTCGGAGCGACGACAGCAGATTCGTCAAGGAACACAGCCTCTCGTCGACGGCCGACGGCGGAATGGTCTGTGTCGTCCGGGACGTGGTCGAACGCCGGCGGCTCGAGTCCGAGTTCGAGGAGATCTACGGCCGGATCACGGACGCGGTGATCGGCCTCGACGTCGACTGGACGTTCACCCACGTCAACGACCGCGCCGCGGAGCTGATCGGACTCGAGGACCGGGAGCTGCTCGGCCACTCGTTCTGGACGGTGTTTCCGGACGTCGACGAGACGTTCGAGACGGAGTGTCGAACCGCAATGGAGAGCCAGGAGCCGACCTCCTTCGAGGCGTACGTCCCCGCCCTCGAGTCGTGGCTCGAGGTCAGCGTCTACCCCTCCGAGACGGGGCTCTCGATCTACCTCCGGGACGTCACCGACCGCAAGACCGTCGAGCGCGAGCTCCGGGAGAGCAACTGGGCGCTGCGCCGACTGTACGAGATCACCGCCGATTCGGAGCGATCGTTCGAGGAGAAGGTCACCGAGCTGCTCGAGCTCGGGCGCGAACGGCTCGGCCTCGAGGTCGGGTTCGTCGCCAGCGTCGACGCCGAGGCCGACCAGTTCGAGGTCGTCCACGCCACGGCGGACGACCGAATCCGACCGGGGAAGACGGCGCCGCTGTCGGAGACCTACTGCCGGCAGACGATCGAGACGATGGAGCCGTTCGTCCTCACGGACGCGCCCGCCCAGGGCTGGGACGACGACCGAGCTTACGAGCGGTGGGGGTTCGACACCTACGTCGGCTGCGAGATCCCGTCGAGCGACGGCTCCCGAACGGTCTGTTTCGCCGACGACGACGCCCGATCGGAGCCGCTAACGCCGGCCGAGCGGAGTTTCGTCGAACTCGCGGCCCAGTGGCTCGGCTACGAACTCGAGCGCCGACACCACCAGACCGAACTCGAGGAGCTCGTCGACGAGCTGGAGGCCTCGAACGAACGCTTAGAGCAGTTCGCCTACGCGGCCTCCCACGACCTCCAGGAGCCGTTGCGGATGGTGACGAGCTACCTGCGGCTGATCGAGGACCGGTACGGCGACGACCTCGACGCCGACGGCGAGGAGTTCCTCGAGTACGCCGTCGACGGCGCCGACCGCATGCGCGAGATGATCGAGGGGCTGCTCGAGTACTCCCGGGTCGACACTCGCGGGGACTCCTTCGAGACCGTCGACCTCGAGTGTGTTCTCGAGGCGGTCCAGTCCGACATCCGGGTCCAGATCGCGGAATCCGACGCCGAGATCACCGCCTCGCCGCTACCCCGCGTGCGGGGTGATTCGGGACAACTACGCCAGCTCTTCCAGAACCTGCTGTCGAACGCGATCAAGTACAGCGGCGACGAGCCGCCTCGGATCGACGTCTCGGCCGAGCGCTCGCGGACCGACGGCTACTGGCGGATCGCCGTCCGCGACGACGGCGTCGGGATCGACCCCGAGGAGAGCGAGCGGATCTTCGACGTGTTCCAGCGCCTCCACGGCCGCGACGAGCCGGGGGCCGGGATCGGGCTGGCGCTCTGCCAGCGGATCGTCGAACGCCACGGCGGCGAGATCCGGGTCGACTCCGAGCCCGGCGAGGGGTCGACGTTCACCGTGACGTTGCCGCCCGCCGGGAACGCGACGGCCGAACCGTAGCCGACTGTCGCCGGGTTTTTATTACGGTTCGTCGAACGCGAGGCTATGAGCCGAGAGACAGTTCAACTCCGCTGGAACGAGGACGGGACCGTCGCGACCCTGCTGGTCGACCGCCCGGACGCCCTCAACGCCCTGAACGTCGAGACCCTCGAGGGGATCGGCGACGCCGTCGAGGAGGCCGAGGACGAAGGCGCGCGGGCGCTCGTCCTGACGGGTGCCGGCGACGACGCGTTCATCGCCGGTGCCGACATCAGCTACATGCAGGACCTCTCGAGCCCGGAGGCCCAGGCGTGGGGCGAACTCGGCCACTCGGTCGCCGACGCCCTCGAGACGTTTCCGGCGCCGACGATCGCGGCGATCAACGGCTACGCCTTCGGCGGGGGCTGCGAGATGGCGCTGGCCTGCGACCTGCGGGTCGCGAGCGAGTCGGCGCTGATCGGCAACACGGAGATCGACCTCGGGATCATCCCGGGCTGGGGCGGCACCCAGCGCCTGCCCCGACTGGTCGGCGACGAGACCGCTCGGCGCCTGATCTTCCTCGGCGAGCGCCTCGACGCCGAGAGCGCGGCCGAGATCGGCCTCGTCGGCGAGGTCGTCGCCGACGAGGAGCTCGATGCGGTCGTCGCCGACCTCGCCGAGCGACTCGCGGCGAAGCCGGCCGACGCCATGCAGGCCGCCAAACAGTCGGTCAACCAGTTCGGCGAGGGCTCGCGCTCGAGCGGCCTGGCCTACGAGCAACGTGCGTTCGCCAGCCTGTTCGGAACGCCCGATCAGCGCGAGGGGATGTCGGCGTTCCTCGAGGACCGGGAGCCGGAGTTCGAGTAACGTATCCGGAGCCGCCAAACCGACCCGTAGCGTGGCGACGGTCCGCCTTCGTTTTCCGCGCGAGTGAGGCACGATCGCGTTTCGTTCCGTGACCGATCCCGGAACGCCGGGTGATTCGAGTCGGGTTCCGTCGAAGCGGAACGCGACCGACGGTCGGCGTTCATCGGTTTCTCGCCGAGTCTCGCCGGTTTCGAGCGATCGACGCCTTCGGAGGCGGGTCGGTTGCAAGCACATGACGGGAGGACCGTTAGGGACCGCATCGTCGAACGCGGTGGTGTACGCTATCGCCTCGAGAAGCGGGAAGCGGTGCTCGCGGTCCCGTCTTCTCGGAGAGTACCTGGCGCACTCCCCTACCGATGACAGCAGACGCCCCATCCGAACCCGACCGAGCGGAGGACCGATCCGAGAAGACGCCGGACGACGCGACCGGAAACCCGACTCGAGCCGACGGCTCGGGATCCCCGGGAACGAGCGACGATACCGGCGGTGGGATCGACGAGAACAGCAAACAGGAGCAACTCGACGAGGTACGCGAGAACCCCGAGGGCGAGCACCTGACGACCGACCACGGCGTCAAGGTCAGCGACACCGACAACTCCCTGAAGGCGGGCGAGCGGGGTCCGACGATCATGGAGGACTTCCACTTCCGGGAGAAGATGACCCAGTTCGACCACGAGTCGATTCCCGAACGGGTCGTCCACGCCCGGGGGACCGGCGCCCACGGCTACTTCCAGCCCTACGAGGATCCCGACCTCGGCGACGAGTACGACGACATCTCCGAGCTGACGAAAGCCGGCCTCTTCCAGGACCCCGACCAGAAGACGCCCGTATTTACGCGGTTCTCGACGGTCGTCGGCTCGCGGGGCTCGTCCGACACCGTCCGGGACGTCCGCGGATTCGCGACGAAGTTCTACACCGAGGAGGGCAACTGGGACCTCGTCGGGAACAACATGCCGCCGTTCTTCATCCAGGACGCGATGGAGTTCCCCGACCTGGTTCACGCGATCAAACCCGAGCCCGATAACGGTATTCCACAGGCGTCGGCGGCCCACGACACGTTCTGGGACTTCGCCTCGCTGAAACCCGAGACCACGCACATGCTCATGTGGGTGCTCTCGGGACGGGCGCTGCCGCGGGCCTACCGGATGATGCAGGGCTTCGGCGTCCACACCTTCCGGCTGGTCAACGACGACGGCGAGTCGGTGTTCGTCAAGTTCCACTGGACGCCCAAGCTCGGCACCCACCAGCTCGTCTGGGACGAGACGACGAAGCTCTGGGGGAAGAGCTCCGATTTCAACCGCAAGGGACTGTACGACGTCATCGAGGAGGGATACGACCCCGAGTGGGAACTCGGCGTCCAGATCTTCGACGAGGAGCAGGCCGAGGAGTTCGACTTCGACGTCCTCGACCCGACGAAACTCGTCCCAGAGACCGAGGTCCCGGTCCGGCCGATCGGGAAAATGGTCCTCAACGAGACCCCCGACAACTTCTTCGCGGAAGTCGAACAGGTCGCGTTCCACCCCGGAAACGTCGTCCCGGGGATCGACTTCTCGAACGACCCGCTCCTGCAGGGTCGGCTGTTCTCCTACCAGGACACCCAGCTCAACCGCTTCGGCGGCGCCAACTGGGACGAGATCCCGATCAACCGCCCGATCGCCGAGCGCCACAACAACCAGCGCGCCGGCTTCATGCGCCAGGAGATCAACGAGGGGAAAGTCTCCTACAAGCCGAACTCGATCGGCGACGACGATCCCCAGGAGGCGCCCGCCGAGGAGGGCGGGTACGAGCACTACGCCGAGAAGGTCGACGGGCAGAAGATTCGTAATCGCAGCGACAGCTTCGAGGACCACTTCACGCAGGCGCGGCTGTTCTGGAACTCCATGTCCGAGCCGGAGAAACAGAACATCGTCGACGCCGCCCACTTCGAACTCGGCAAGGTCGAGCGCGTGGAGATCCGCGAGCGGATGGTCTACGACCTCTTCAACAACGTCGACCACGAGTTCGCCACACGCGTCGCCGAGGGGATCGGCATCGAACCCCCCGAGGAGCCTGGCGACGAGATGCCGACCCACGACCGGGAGGACCCCTCCCTGAGCATGGAGAACCGGACCCCGGACACGATCGAGACCCGCAAGATCGCGATGCTGATCGACGACGGGTTCGACGACGAACACGTCGAGACGCTCCGGTCGGCCTTAGAGGACGAGGGCGCTCGAGTCAAGGTCATCTCGAAAGTTCTCGGCGAGAAATCGGGAGCCGACGGCGAGACGGTCGAAGCCGACAAACACCACGTCGCGGCGGCCTCCGTCTCGTTCGACGCGGTCGTGATCCCAGGCGGCGAGGAGAGCGTCGAGACGATGCGCGGGCAGGGCGATCCGAAGCACTTCGTCGCGGAGGCGTTCAAACACTACAAGCCGATCGCCGCGGTCGGCGAGGGAACGGCGCTGTTCGAGGACGTCGATCTGCCGGAAACCGAGATCGCCGGCGAGGGCGAACTCGTGACTGACGCCGGCGTCGTGACCTGTCGCAGCGACGACCTCGAGGCGTTCGCCGAGGCGTTCGTCGACGCGATCGCCCAGCACCGCCACTGGGACCGCGACCCGGAGGAGGTTCCGGCCTGACGCGCCGGCCGACCGCGGCGCGGGCCGCAGTCGAATCGTCGGGACAGACATGGATCGACACGCGACTGTCGTCACGGATGATAACTTTCGGCAAGGGTAGCCGATTGTCGTAACAAGTATGTCTCATTTATTTCGGAATACCACGACGTCCGGTCACTCGAGAGCGGGATTCGGATGGATATCGCACCAACAAGTAGCTTTAATAATTGATGGATGGGAAAACGAGTGTCGGCGTCGACGCCGACCGACAGCGCACTCGGCGGCGAGTGCCGGTGGATGACTCATGCTCAACCCGCCCTCGGCGATCACTCGTGGCTGTGTGATCGCGCTGTCGTGCGATCGGGCCGCGGCTCCGCCCCGGCCGGGCCCGTCATCGCTCGCTGACTACTCCTCGAGGGACTACTCCGGCCGGGAGCTCCGCGGATCGTACTCCTCGAGCGAATCGCGAAGCGCCCGGTGGGCGTGAAAGGCGACGGAGAAGTCCTGGGGACTGGGGATCGTACAGGCCAGCCAGCCGACCGTCGCCGCGGTGACGACGGGCGGCCCCTCGGTCGCGTACCCAGTCGCGGTGAGGCCGAGCGCCGGCACCGCGAGCGCCAGCGGCGCGAGCGCCGCCGCCCGAAGGATCCAGGGCGAATCCGTCCCGGTCGGTCGCGGCTGGACGACCGCCCAGGGTCGGCTCCGAAGGAGGCCGACGAGACCGCGCTCGCGGTTCGGGAGGTACGAGATCGTGTAGTCGACCGCCCCGAACCGGAGGACGAACGCGTGGGACCACTCGTGGGCGACCAGTCCGATCACGACCGTCAGTGCAAGTACGCTACAGGCGACGAGAAGTTCCACCCAAACCATCGTCACCTATCGCGGACGAGACGGCCCTCGAACGGTCGGATCGACGGCTGTATCGCTCGTTTCTTGTCCAGAGTCGTTCTTCGATTCCATCTGTCGACGTACTGCGTACCCGGTCTGCCAACTGTTAAGTGTTTTGGGGTGGTGAACCATACCATGGCACTCAGTGAACCCCTCGAGTTCGGACACGACGACCGAAAGCGGATCTACGAGCACGTCGAGCGCCACGGGGCCGTCGATCCCCTCGAGGCCCAGGAGGAGCTCGGTATCGAGCCCGGCGGCTTCCGCCACCACGTCGCGATCTTAAAACGGGACGGCCGCCTCGAGGAGAAAGACGGCACTCTCCGGGTGACGATCGACGCCGGCGCCGAGGAGGAGTACCGCTCCGAGGACCTCGAGTTCCACATCCGGCCGGCCAGACAGGAGGATCTCGCGGGGATCGTCGGCGCGATCCGACAGGTCGCCGAGGAGCGAACGTACATCGAAGCCGAGAGCGTCGCCGACGAGGTCGACCACGAGGAGGCCCTGCTCAGGCACAACGAACTGGAGTCCCGGATGTTCTTCGTCGCGACCGTCGACCGCGAGGTCGTCGGCTGGGTCCACCTCCACGCCCCGGAACTGGAGAAACTGTCTCACACCGCCGAACTCACCGTCGGCGTCCTCGACGGCTACCGCAGTCACGGGATCGGATCGCACCTGCTGGCCCGCGGGCTCGAGTGGGCGGGAACGAACGGCTACGAGAAGGTCTACCAGAGCGTCCCCTCGACGAACGAGGATGCGATCGCGTTCCTCGAGACCCACGACTGGGAGACCGAGGCGATCCGCGAGAACCACTACAAGCTCAACGGCCACTACGACGACGAG
>NZ_JBLRWX010000117.1:0-9023 GCF_047921035.1 Natronococcus sp. | reverse complement strand
AGTCCCGTGGTGGTGAGCAGTTCCCTTGGAACTGCGATCCTTACGGGGCTTCGACCGGAGTGAGAAGTCCCGTGGTGTAGTGGCCAATCATATGGGCCTTTGGAGCCCATGACGGCGGTTCGAATCCGCCCGGGACTATATTTCACCTATTCTGGATTGAAATAAAGTTGGCCAGGCCGATAGGTGTCGTTCGTAGATATCCTTCAGCGGAAGCAATCTCGAGCCACCCGACCCCAACTTCCGAACAGCTTACGACGGCAGTTCCTCGAACGTCGCCGACGCGTGGACCCGGTTTCCCTCGAGGGTGATCTCGTGAGAAACGTCCTCACCGACGAGGTGGTCCCGGACCATGCTCTCGGGGGGGACCGAGTCCTCGGGATAGAGCCCCGAGAACCGGGCTTCCGTCTCGAGGAGATCGCCGTCCTCGGCGGAGACGACGAGAGTGGCGACGAACCCCTCGAGATCGTCGAGGACGGGGTTGCCGCCCGCGTCCAGGTCGACCCGCGGCTCCTCGCCGGCGTCGATCTCCTCGGCTGGCTCGAGCGCATCGTCGAAATTCTCGACGTTCCAGACGCCGAACGCCATCGCGGCGTCGCCCGTCGTCTCGAAGAGCCAGCGGCCGTCGTCGGTGTCGACGACCCGGTCGACCTCGTCGAAGTTCCGCTCGAGCGCGCCGTCGACGACCGCCTCGGGCCGGTACCCGTCGCCGTCGTCGGGCTGGATCGCGACGACGACCGCGTTCTCGGAAACCGCGTAGGCCAGCTCCTCGGGGGCGACGTAGACGGTGTACCCGTCCCGTTCGTCCGCCTGCTCGAACCCCTCGGAGTACTGGGCGACGAAGAGTTCGGGGTCGTACGTCCCGTGGAACACGAGCGCGTTCTCGGTCCAGGTCACCGAGTCGGTCGCGATCCCGTCGACCTCCTGGCCGTCCTCGGGGAGGATGTCGCCGGAGAAGGGGTAGAACATGATCCCAAACACCGCGAACGGGGCGACCAGCCCGCCGTACATCGGGAGACCGAGGATCGGGACCTCCTCGAGGAGCGCCTCGGTTTCGTCGTCGGTTCTCGGTTCGTCCTCCCGCTCGAGTTCCTCGAGGGCCGTCCAGTCGAGGTGGGCGAAGAACGTGCCCGTCTCCGCTCCTCGGCTCGCCTCGGGGACCCACCCGGCGTAGCCGGGAACGTCGCGGGACGGGAACGGCCCGTCCTCTCCGGCGAGGTCGCCGGTGCCGGAACAGCCGGCAACCGTCGCGGCGCCCGCCGCGGCGAGGGTCGTCGAGAGAAACTGGCGGCGTTTCATACGGGGCGAACTTCGAACCGAACGGGGAAAACCGTACCGTGCTCGTCCCGCAGAGACGTACGGTACCGATCCTCTCGGGCCGAAACGACGGATGCTCGCTCGCTCCCAGCCGCTGGGAACCCGGGACAGGCTTAGGGACGTGCTCGTCCGAGTACACCACATGACCCTCCCGCCCGACCAGCGGCCGCGGTTCCCGCGTCCGCCGACGACGGCCGACGATCACGAGGGCCGGACGATAACCGTCGTCGAGTACGACGACGGCACCGAGCCCCTCGTCGAGATGTATAGCCACTTCGACGAGGAGTCTCGGTCACAGGGGCTCCCGCCCAGATCGGACGATCGAACCCGCGAGTGGCTCGAGGGGTTGCTCGAGGACGGGTACAACACCGTCGCGTACCACGGCGACGACGCGGTCGGGCACGCGGTGCTGGTGCCCTCCGGCGAGCTATTCGAGCTCGCGATCTTCGTCCGGCCGGAGTACCAGGCGGCGGGGATCGGCACGCAGCTCATCCGCGGGCTGCTCGGGCAGGGACAGGACCGGGGCGTCGAACACGTCTGGCTCACCGTCTCCCGATCGAACCGGATCGCGATGAACCTCTACTGGTCGGCCGGCTTCGAGACGACGGCGAGCGGGCGGGGCGAACACGAGATGGAACTCTACCTGTAATTCGTTCCGGAAGCCGATTCGAAGGCAGTGGAACGTGTCAGTCGCTCGAGAGCGGCGGGAGCGTCGCAGAAGCGTAGCCGTCAGTCCGAGAGCGCACTCGAGCCCGCACCGGGGGCGTCGATCGAAACCCCCTCCGTGCCGGTCACGGAGACCGTAATCTCGTCGAAACACTGGCAGTACTCGCTGGCGTGTTTGCCGCCCATCTGGATCCGGATCCGCTCCTCGAGCAGTCCCGCGTCGGTCAACAGCTCGAGCTTGCGGTACACCGTCGAGGACGGGATATCACACTGCTGGGCGACCTCGGAGGCGGTCAGCGCCTCGTCGGTTGTCGCCTCGAGGATCGTTCGACAGTCGCCGTCCTCGAGGGCCGTGAGGACGGTGTCGACGTCGACGTCGTCGTCGGTCGAGAGGGGCGATACGGAGTCGGCGGGGTCGCGGTCGTAGTTCGTCGCGGACATCGTCGTTCTACTCACTTCTTTTGGCGGGACTCGTACCAATTGGCTCCCAAAATATACGGGGCTATTTATTAGGGGAAGGCTGTGGAAGCGACAAGTTTGGAGACGCGTTCGAACTCGAGTCGGCTCGAAATCGGATCGAGCAAAGCCGAATCGGATCGGAGAAGGGACGACTGCGGATCGGACGGGACGCGGCCGGAACCGAACGGAAGCTCAGTAGGGGCCCTCGCGGTTACCCATGGGCATCTCCGGAGTCGATCCCGAGGGCGTCGTCCCGCAGGTTCCACAGCGGAAGTCGCCCTCGCCGTCGTTGAGCCCCTCGAGTGGCGACGGCGGCGTCTCCTCGAACTCCTTCGGCTCGACGCCGAACCGGTCGGTGTCGTCGCCGACGAGGCTGTCGACCAGCGTCGCGAGCGCCCGGTAGAACTCGACGTCGGCCTCTTCGTCGAGCGTCTCGCGGAACCGACCCGTCCAGCGCCCGAGGTGGTCCTCGAGGAAGCTCCCCTGGGCGTCGGTTACGACCTCGACGCCGGTCTCGTCGCCCTCGTTCTCGAGGTAGGCCGTCTGCAGAGCCAGGTGCGAGAGGAACTCGAGCTGGATACAGAGGTGATCGGCCCGCTCGCGGTTTTCGTCTTCCATCGACAGCCCGAACGCTTTGTAGAACCCGGAGATGTCGGCCAGCACGTCGGTGCTGGTGACGAGGGTTCCCGGACTGTACTCGATCTGGTAGAGCTGGATGTCACCGCCCTCCTCGAAGCCGAACAGCCCGGCCCACTCCGAGTAGAGTTCGTCGACGACGTCCTCGTCGGTCGGAGCCGCCTCGGCCACCGCCGTGGCGTGTTCCTCGAGTTCCTCGTTTTCGAGCACCGCGGCGGACTCGAGCAGCTGCTGCTCGAAGGTCCCCGAGAGCAGCACCTCCTCGAACTCCTCGTCGGGGCGATCGAACGCCATCGAGGCGAGCTTGTACAGTCGTGCGCGGTGAACGTGTGTGATTGCGGTCATGGTTACGTGATGTCGAGCCGGTAGGCGTCGTTCTCCTCGTCGAAGTGTTCGCGTTCGTACTGCGGTTCTTCCATCGGGACACGGGCGACCGTCGAGCCGTCCTCGTCGTAGCCGATGGCCTCCTCGTCGGTGACCTCGAACTCCTCGACGCGCCACTCGGTCGACCCCATCAGGTGGAGCAGGCCGCGGAGCTTGCGGTACTCCTCGTCACCGCGACGGGCGGCCCGGTAGGTCTCCTTGGCCTCTTTGACCCGCGGACCGAACATCTGGACGAGGTAGTCGTCCGGGACGTTGATCGGCGGGATGTAGTAGACGTTGGGCTCGAGGCCGAGCTGGGGGTACAGCGGCAGGGCGACCTCGGCGTCGTGGACGAGGTAGTCGATCGGGTTCGAGGAGTCGGCCTCCTCGGGCGGGTTGATCCAGCCGTGCTGGCGGATCTTGCCCAGACAGTTCTCGAAACACTGCGGGACGAGCCCTTCCTCGACCTTCGGGTAACAGCCGACGCACTTCTGGGAGACGTTCTTCTCGGTGTTGAAGACGGACTTGCCGTACGGGCAGGCCCGGACACACTCCTGGAACGCCTCGCAGTTCTCCTCGTCGATCAGGACGATCCCGTCCTCCTCGCGCTTGTAGACCGCCTGCACCGGACAGCCGCCGGCACAGCCCGCGAACGAGCAGTGATTACACAGCCGCGGGAGGTAGAAGAACCACATCGGGTGGGTCTCCTGGTCCTCCGAAATGTGCGTGTCCGCCTCGAACTGCTCGCCGGCCGGTTCGTCCTCGCCGAGGTTGGGGTGGGCCCAGTCCTCGCTGTCGGGACGGTAACCCTCGATCCCCTCGCCGTGCATATTCCCGGGATCGTCGTCGGGCTCCATGTCTTCCCAGTCGACGTCGTTGGCCTCGAAGATCGTGTCGCCCTCGTAGACGTACTCGCCGTCCTGCTCGGTCCACTCGCCGACGCCGAGTTGCTCGAGGATTTCCTTGTCCCAGCCGATGGGATGGGAGCCGTAGGGTTTGGTTTCGACGTTGTTCCAGAACATGTGCTCCTGGCCCTCGTTGTGGGTCCAGGTCGTCTTACACGACAGCGTACATGTCTGGCACGCGATACACTTGTTGATGTCGAAGACGGCCCCCCACTGCTTCTCCGGTCGTGCCTCTGCGTAGGGGTACTCCATCTCGCGTCCGATCTGCCAGTTGTATACTTCAGCCATTGGTAATCACCTTGTGTTAGTCGTCGGAAGTCGTCACGAAGTTACCGCTCAGGTACTCTTCCATCGATTCGTCCTCGTTACTCGGGCGGATTCCTTTCTCGACGGGTTCCCACTCGCCCTCGCCGTCCATGCCGCCGTCCTCGGCCTTGTCGATCTTGACGAACGCCTCCTTGGGCGCGCCGTTCGCACAGTGAACGTCCGCCGCGAACCCTTCGCCGATGTTCTGGCCGGCCATGTCCTTGCGAGGCATGCTGTCGGTCAGCCGAGTCGGTCGGAAGAACGACGTCGTGGCACTCTGGTGACCTCCCTGTCGGTAGAGGGAGACGTAGTCCGTGTCCTCGGACTTGGCCATGCCGTCGTCGCGTTCTTCCTGCGCCTCGTAGGACTTGTGGGACGTCTGGTTGACGTTCATCCAGCTTCGGGTAACGCCCTCGGGCATCGCGGGCTGGTACCGCACGCGCATCATCGCCCGGGCGTAATCGTCTTCGCCCTCGTCGGGGTCGTACCCGAGGTACGGGCGGTCCTGGGGGTCCGCGTCGACCCACACGTAGTCACCGTCGGAGAGCCCCTCTTCACGGGCGTCGTCGGGGTTCATCTCGACGTAACCTTCACCGTAGTACGGCATCCGCTCGTCCTCGCGGTGCATGTCGCCGTAGTTGCCCCACCAGACCGCGATGTTCGGCAGGGAGTTCGAGAACGTGTGCGCGCCGTGGCGGTACTTCGGCGTCATGTAGATGTAGTCGTACCCCTCGGCCAGCTCCGATAGCGGGTGGTTGGAGTCGAGCAACTCCGTCGGCGTCTTGATCACGTTCCGGACCTGCCGGGCCTTCGTGTCGTCGACACCGTCGTCCTCCCAGCCGAGGTCGTCCGGCGTCTCGGGGTCGATCACCGGACTGTCGCTGTCGTCGACGAGGACGTTCGGTTCGTAGGGAGTCGCGTCGATCGGCTCGCGGTGGACCGGGATGTTCTCACCCGATTGCGTGAACTCCTCTTCCTCGCGGAAGAACTCCATCCGTCCGGTCTTGGTGTACCACGGATCGTCGTCCTGGATCTGCCGACTACCGACGTACTTCGGATAGGTCCGGGACATGAGCAGCGCTGGCGTCCCGTCCTCGGCGTCGTCGAGTAGTTCCTCGACGTCGTACCCTTTGACCATGTTCGAGTGGTCGATGATCCGCTGGAGGTACGGCTTTGCCTTGTGCTCGTCCTCGTCGATGAACTCCCAGTAGTCCTCGAATCGCGGCTCGTCGAGGCTCTCGGCGAGTTTCTGGGCGACGCCCTTGTAGTGTTGGGCGTCGTTTCGCGTGTTGTAGATCCGGTCGATCCCGCTCTCGGGCATCGTGATGACGAACGGGTTCGTCACCGAGGCCGTGATGTCGTGGACGTTGTGCTCGGCCCACGAGTCGGCCGGGAAGACGATATCGGAGTACTCGCAGGTCATCGTCCACCACCACTCGCTACAGAAGAACGCCTCGATGCGGCCCGTCCGGAGAGCGTCCTCGATGATCTTGTACGAACCTTTCGCGTTACCGAGGAAGGAGTTCGACCCGGCGATCCACACCGACTTCGTCGGCGTGTGCATATGCGAATCGCCCTGGAAGTACTCCCCCTCGACTTTCAGCGGCTCGTCCAAGTTCGCGTACCAGTGGGCCGACTGCGAGTCGAACCGACCGTCGACCTCCGCGGGCTCGTCCGGATCGAGTTCGGGATCGAACGGGTTCTCCTGGGTGTACTGCCAGACGCCGTTGAAGTACGCTGCTCGGTAGTTGCCGGCGTAGCTGCCGATGTTTCCGCTGAAGCTACCGACGTTCTGTGTCAGCGACGCAACCAGGAACGCCGCGCGATCTTTCAGGTCCTGGTTCGTGTAGTGGTTCGGACCCATTCCGGTCAGGATGAGCGTTTCCTCCTGGTTGTCGGCGAGGTCGTGGGCGAGGTTCTCGACCGCTTCCGGGGCGGTCCCGGTTACGTCGGCGGTCGATTCCGTGTCCCACGTTTCGACGAGGTGCTCTCTGATGAGATCGAAGACGGGGCGCACTTCGACCGTCTCGCCGTCGGCCAGTTCGACCTCGAAGGTTCCCTCGAGCGTCGCCGCGACGTCGAACTCGTCGCCGACCTCCTCGCGGGTGACTGCCTCCAGTTCACCGGTTTCGTCGTCGCGGACCACGAAGTCGCCCCACTCCTCGCGCAGTTCGTCGGTGATGAACTGTTCGTCGACGTCCGTGATGTCGACGCCCGGACGCTCGCTCTCGTCGGCGACCGTCGCCGTCTTCTCGAGCTCACCGAGTTCGTAGTTTTCCATGACGTCGCTCGCGCGAAGGAACTCCCCGTCGTCCAAGCGGACGAGCATCGGGAGGTCCGTGTACTTCCGGACGAACTCCTCGTCGTAGAGTTCCTCCTCGATGAGGACGCGCGCGGCACCGAGGAAGAGCGCGGAGTCGGTGGCGGGGCGGACCGTGATCAGCTCGTCGCACTTCGAGGCCGTCGCGTTGTAGTCGGTGAAGATGCCCGTGAGCTTCGTGCCCTTCAGGCGAGCCTCTGTCAGCCAGTGACAGTCGGCCATCTTCGTCGTCAGGTAGTTGATCCCACAGAGGACCACGTGGTCGGCGTACTCGACGTTCGCGAGGTCGAAGTCGACCGTCTGCTGGCCCGTCACCATCGGGTGACCCGGCGGCAGGTCGGTGTGGAACGAGTAGTTGTCCAGCCCGACGCCGCCCAGGGCCTCGTCCTCGTCGACGTCTCGGACGTGGTGATCCAAAAGCGCCATCGAGTTCGCGTTTCGGTACTGGCCGAACAGTTTGATCGGACCGAGCAGCGGCATTCCGCCGCGGAACTTCATCGAGCGGACGCCGGCACCGTCCGTCTGCTCGACGACGCGCTCGTCGTAGTCCTGCTCGAGCAGAGATTCCATCCCGCTCTGGCCGCTGTACTGGTCGGCGATCTCGATGAACGCCTCGGCGGCGATCTCGTAGGCTTCCTCGTGGTCGACCTCAATAAAGTCGTCCTCGCCGCGGTTCGCGTACTCGACGGGCATCGAGCCGTCGTCGTTGCGAGGGAAACCGTCCTCGTACCACTCGAGGAACCCCTCGCGGACCATCGGCGCCTTCACGCGACGCTCGCTGTAGAACCGCTCGATCATCGCCAGCCCCTTGTTACAGACCCGCGGATCCCAGCGCTGGGTCGCCTCGTTGCCGTAGAGGTCCGTCGCCTCGCCGTAGTTCATCGACGGGCCGAGGCGAGTGATCTCGCCGTTCTTGACGGACGCCTCGAGGTAGCAGTTGTGGGTGTCGTTCGGCTGGCACGTAAGCATGTAGGAGTCGTCGGGCTCCCACACGTCCCGGTAGTGGTCCTCCCACTCCCGGTTCGGGTACTCCTCGAGGGGATTCATCGGTCCCTCGTCGGCCGTTTCCTCCGCGTCGCCCGAGAGCCGTCGGTAGCCCAGCAGTCCGAGGCCCGACGCACCGGCGACCCCGGCCGCCGCGGCGCCGAGTTCCCGACGGGTCATCTCGATACCGGATCCTTCGTCAGCCATGGTACCACCCCGTGGGCGTCGCTCGGAGTGAGCTGACGGACGGTGCAGTCGTGTGCCGGCAGAGATGCCGTCCCGTGGATTCCGAGTGTCCGTGTTCCATACACGACCAGCTTGGGTAGCCGTTCTTTAACCAGACACGGCTGTTCCCAGCGAATGGGGACGAACGGCCCGGAAACCACGGTATAGCGGGTGGTTTATAACGGGAAGAGAACGGAGACGAGACACTCGTTCTCGAGCCGAAAAAACGGGAGCGGAAATCGGTACAGGGGACCGTATCAGGCCAGCGGCTCCGACCGCGCGAGCGGTTCGGTCTCGAACTCGACGAGCCAGCCCTCCTGTCCGAGATCCTCGGTATCGGCTCGCTCGAGGCGTTTGCCGTCGGACTCGAGGGTCTCCGCAACCGATTCGCGAAGCGTTTCGGGGTCGTGACGACAGAGCAGCGACAGCCGGCCGTCCTCGGCGACGCCAAGTTCGGTGATCGCCTGTCGCTTGCAGGTCTCGGGCGGGAGCCCGCGCAGGTCGATCGCGTCCTCGGGCGCCCGCGTTCCGCCCGTTCCGGCGACGAACGATTCGACGGTTTCGGCGAGGTCGGCGATCGCCCGCGCTCCCGGCGAGTCGCCGTCGGCGAACGATCGCTCCGTGGGGTTCCGGAGCGCGGGGTCGAACGGAACGGGTTCGATCGAGGCGAGTGCGTCCTCGTTGATCGCGTCCTCGAGGTCGCGCCCGTCGCCGTCGTACGGCGAGGCGTTCGTGTCGGTCGCGGTCATGTTCGGGACGACGCCGATCGTCTCGACGTCGTTTGCGGTGAACAGCGCGCCGGTTCGTTCGGTCGCGCTCGCGCCGGCGTCGGTCGGCGTGCTAAC
>NZ_JBLRWX010000116.1:0-9121 GCF_047921035.1 Natronococcus sp. | reverse complement strand
GGTCCTGGAGTGGAGAAACCGACCCGCTTCCGGGCGACGACTGAGCGGCGACACGGCGACTGGGAGGCGCCTGTGGGGTCCGCTCGGCTCCGAAATCCGTATTGGTTGGGGCGGCGCAGTGTATCCAGAGTTCGGTCATGGACGTTACTTCCACGCGACGGCGGTTCCTCCAGTTCGCCGGCCTCGGAGTCGCCGGCGCGGCCGGCTGCACGAGCTTCGAGTTCGGCGACGACGGGACGCCGACGAGCGACCTGTCCACGCTGATCGCGACGTGGCGCGGGCGCGATCCGAGCCACGCGGTCACGCTGCAGTGGCTCGAGGACGCGGACGACCCCGACGGCGTCTCCGTCGAACTGGCAGCCGACGACGGCTCGAGCGCCGACGTCCGAAGCGACGTCGACCCGTTCGGCGACTCGGAGCTGTCCCGCCACCGGGCGGCGGTGACCGACCTCGAGCCCGACACGTCCTACCGGATCACGGTCGACGGGGACGAAACCGATCTCTCGGTCCGGACCGCCCCCGCCGAGATCGACGACTCGCTCGCGTTCGCGGAGGGCGGCGATATCGGAACGGACGACGTCGTCCCCCGACTCCACGAGCAGGCGGCCTCTCGGGATCCGCTGTTCGGCCTCGTCGGGGGCGACCTCGCGTACGCCGACGGCTACGACGTCGAGAAGTGGGTGACGTTCCTCGAGGACTGGCACGAGCACATGCGATCGGACGACCGCCTCGTGCCGCTGGTCGCCGCCATCGGCAATCACGAACTCCGCGACCGGGAGTACTACGGCACGCCCGAGGACGCCCCGTACTTCTACTCGCTGTTCGACAACGTCCAGGAGGAGCGGGCCTACTGGGCGCTCGATATCGGCGACGAACTCTCGATCCTGATCCTCGATTCCAACCACACCGCCGAAGCCGCGGGCGCACAGGCGGAGTGGCTCGAGGACGCCCTGGCCGAGCGAACCGACCGCGAGCACCTCCTGGCGGCCTACCACGTCCCCGCCTTCCCGTCGGCCAAGGACCTCGACGACGAACAGCGCGGGAGTATCCGCGACCACTGGGTGCCGCTGCTCGAGGCGTACGACGTCGACGTCGCCTTCGAGCACGACGACCACACCTACAAGCGCACCCACCGCCTGCTCGACGGGGAGCCCGACGACGACGGCGTGCTCTACCTCGGCGACGGCGCGTGGGGGCGGGAGCCTCGAGAGCCGTACTCACCCGCGGAACGGCCGTACCTCGCGGTGAGCGAGAGCGCCCTGCACGTGATCGACGTCGAACTCTCCGCGGACGGCTCCCGACGGTTCGAGGCGGTCGGCCCCGACGGCGAGGTCGTCGATCGACTCGAGGAAAGCGAGGCGGGATCACAGCGCCGACTCGACGGCGAACTCCTCGAGCGACGCGATGTCGACCTCGCGCCGGAGACGGTTCGGTAGCGAGTGTTCTCGTGTCGGCGGCGATCCAGTCGCGCCCTCCTCGAGGCGTTCGTCGGCCGGGTTCGGTATCGCGCGCACCCGGTCTCGATCGGCGACCGGGCCGTCGCCGGGCGTATACGACATAGCGGTATACGGAATACGCTCGAGCCGCCCGGTGGGACTGCGATCGGTCACCGGCCCCACGATCGGACAGGCCGTGCGATCGCGGCCAGGCGCTAGAGGAACATGAACCGAACGCGTCGCACGCCGTCGAAGTCCTTCAGCCGGTAGATGAGCCCTCTGATTCGCTCGGCGTCGCCCTTGACGAACACCGTCTCGAGACACCACTCGCCCTGGTGGGCGTGGCTGGTCGAGATAATCGCGTCCTGGTAGTCGTGCTGGGCGCTGTGGAGCCGCTCGATCACGCGCTCGTGCTCGTAGTCGAAGACGACGACCCCGGTTACGGTTCCGGTGGCGGTTTCTATGGTTCGGTGGCGCTCGACGTACTCGGCCATCGCCTCGCGAACGGCCCGCGAGCGCGAGTCGAGCCCCTCGGCCTGCCAGGTCGCGTCGAACTCCTCGAGAATCTCGTCGGGAACGGAGAGACTGGTGCGCATGGTCGCTCCACGGCCGCCGGGGCCATTACCGCTTCTCTTCGAGGCGACCGACTCGAGCGTCTCGCGTCGGGCCGGTCCCCCGTCGTCTCCCCCACAGTTATTTTCGTCACCGACTTAGTTCGGGTATGGGCAGCGACGGCGGCTACAGCCTCACCGAGATCTTTGCGATCAAGTTCGTACTTGCCGATATCGTCATCATCGCCGCCCTGCTGTTTGCCGGGCCGATATACGCGGTTGCGATCACCGCCCTGCTGGTCGTCAGCGTCTTTCTCGTCTGGTACCTGACCGAACGGGTCGGCAGCCCCGACGGGGCCGACGCCGACGAACCCGCTCGAGAGCCGGTCGACCCCGTCACGGAACTGCAAAACCGGTACGCCGCCGGCGAACTCTCGGAGTCGGAGTTCGAGGCGAAACTCGAGCGACTGCTCGACGCCAACGAGCGGGCCGAGCGGGCGGGCGTCGAAACGAGGGAGCTCTCCCTCGAGCGCGAGCGATCGTAGGAGGTCAGATTTAGGGTGATCCGGCGGTACCGTACGAACGAGATGAGCGCCGGTGACGATCGCGCGAACGGGGTGACGGCGGCGTGACCGATATCGCGATCGACGACGCGGTCGACACCTACCTCCAGCGGAAGGCCCTCGGCGATCCCGACGGCCCCCGATCCGGAACGTACGCGGCCAACGCCGAGTCGGTCCTCGGTCGGTGGGCCGAGTGGCTCGCCGAGGAACACGGGATCCGATCGGTGTTCGACCTCGAGCCCGCCCACATGCGGGCCTACGCCGAGGAGCTGTGCGAACGCACCGACAGCGGCGCCTACGCGCCCTCGACGGCGGGCACCTACTACGCCGTCGTTCGGGCCTTCCTCTCGTGGTGCGTTCGCGGCGGGATCCTCGAGGCAAACCCCGCGGTCGACGACGTCGCGACGGCCGCGCTACCGGTGACGGTCGAGGCCTCGAGCGAGCGGTGGGACGCGGAGCGCAGACGGACCCTCGAGCGCCACGTCCGCGAGCGGGCGATCGAGGCCTCGAGCGAGGGGTTCGACCGCGAGGAGCGGCGGGACCGACTCCGGGAGTACGCGCTGGTCGCGCTGCTGGTCTACTCGGACGTCCGCGGTGCCGAACTGTTCCGGGTTCCACGGGATGACCGCCGAACGGGCGCGGTCTGGGACGACGTCGACTTCTACACCGGGACGATCCGGGTTCTCGGGCGCTCGCAGCGACTCGAGGAGGTGCCACTACCGGCACCCGTCCGCACCCCGCTGCGGCGGTATCGGGTCGCGCTCGATCCCCCCGCGAACGACTGGCCGCTGTTCCCGACCCGCCACGCCCCCTCGATCGCCCGTCGGGTCCGGGACGTGCTCGCCGAACGGGGCCACGAGGAGGGCGAGATCGAGTCCCTGATGAGCGAGTCGACGGCGACCGAACTCGCCCGCGAGCGCGCGGTCGCGCCCCCGGCGATCACGACCGAGGGCGCCCGGTCGGTGTTGCGACGGCTCTGCGAGGACGCGGGCATCGACGGCGAATCGCCGACACCACGGAACGTTCAAGCGGAGCGGCCGATCGGCTACCGGCGGGAGGCCACCTCCGCGAGCCCGGCGCTTCGGGCGGCGGCGATCGAGCGGGCGATCGCCGTCCCACGCGATGAGCCAGTGTTCGAACCCGGGTTCGAGGACGTCGTCGATACGCGCGCTTCGGAGAGCAGCGATGCCGACGGCGATGCGGAGTGATCCTATGGGTAACGGTTTTGATATTCAGTCTGGACTGTGGATCTGAATGGCCGATTCGTCACCCACAGATGCAAACTGCTCGCTTCGCTCGCCGTTTCTACTGGGCGAACAGCCGTCCGAGACGCGCGACAGCGCGTCTCTCTGCGGAACGACGATCGAAGCGCGAGCGTAGCGAGCGGTGAGTGAGTCGTCTGTACTGAACGCGAGCTTCGCGCGACTTTCTGGATAACGAAACCGTGCTACTATCTACCGCTCTGATCGATCTCCGTCGAGACCTGCTTTACGGCGACGTATACGTCCTCAGTGGTAGGATTCCAATCACAGCAACGCTAAAGGACAGCTGCACAGCTGGCCAGTTCTCACGTGGTATATGGTCTTAAGTTTCCATAGCCGACGTGGGTAACGGCTAACTTCCCCGGCGACCAAGGTCCGAGCATGTCTGATGCAAACCGAGACTCTGGCGGGAAGTATACACCCACAGTAAGCGACGAGGAGATCCTCGAGGCTATGGACCGAATACCCGGACCGGTTACTACTGCAGCTGAGCTCGCCGATGTGCTCCCGATCGGACGGAGAGCGATCCGGGAGCGGCTGAAAGACTTCGAGAAGCGAGGACTCGTCGCCCGCAAGAAGGTTGGTGGTCGAGCCGTCGTCTGGTGGGTCTCGAGTGACGAGACGGAAGACGACACTCCCGATTTTCGAGCAGGGTACGGTGTCCTCGCAGAGACCGACTTCGCGGACGCCGTTGACGAGGTTAGCGACGAGCTCGACCGCGATTTCCGCGAGAGCGAGGAGAAGCTATTCGAGGACGAAGCCGACGCATGAACGTTCTCGAGACGAGCTTTCTCGTCGATTACCTGCGGGAGCAACCGTATACGATCGACTACCTCGAGGCAAACCCGCATGTAAAGTACGCAGTTCCAACGATCGCACTCTACGAGCTGTATGCTGGGGCGCGGCGGTCGGACGCGACTACCGAGACCATCGGTACTGTCGCCGATGCTCTCGAATGGGCAGAACGCGTTGGATTTGACGACGAGAGTGCCCGCGAAGCCGCGGATATCCGTTCAGAGCTCCTCGACCGGGGAGAACCGATTCCAGCACCGGATACGTTGATCGCCGGCGTTGCTCGAAGCTTAGACGCCGAGTTGGTCGCAACCGATACGCACTTCTCGGAGATATCCCGGCTCGATACTGTGAACCCACGTGAGAGGTGACGGTTGAGCTACCGCTATCGATTCCGTATCACAGCCGGGGATGGAAAAACGCCGCGCTCGAGGGCTACTCCTCGTCACGCAGGCGCTCGAGGACCTCCTCGGCGTTGTCGACGGCCTGTGCCTTCTTGGCGGGGTAGGCCTCGACCTTCGCGCGGAACGTGATCCCCTCGCCGAGGCGGACCTCCTCGCCGAAGGCGGCCTGCTTGTCCAGGCGCAAGAAGAGCTCGGTGTTCTCGGTGACGCGGTCGTCGAGTTCGTCGAGGAGGCCGTCGAGGTCCTCGAGGTCGGCGAGCCGCGAGAGGACGTGGCGCACGTCGTCGGCGTTCTCGACGCGGGCCGACAGCACCAGGATGCGGTCGCCGTAGTGGCCCTCGCTCTCGACGCGTTCGATCTCGAACTCCTCGGGGAGGAAGGTTCGAAGCGCCTGCTCGACGCGTTTCTCGTCCTCGGTGGCGTAGCAAAACGCCCGCAAGTCGACGTAGTGAAGGGGTATCTGTGGCATCTGCGGGTACAGTGCGGATCGCTGGTTCGGAACGGGCGAGCGACCGTCGGGTCGCCCCGGCCGGGTTACTCCTCGTCTTCGTCCTCGTCGGCGCCGTCGGCCGCCTCGAGGGAGTCCTCGGGGACGCCGGTCTCCTGACCGTCCTCGAAGCTGATCGTGTAGGTGACGTCGCCGAACATCGACTCCATCGTCTGGGTGACGGTGCCGGTCTCGCCGTCGAACTCGCTGTGCTCGTCGTGTAGAACGACGTCGTCGTCTTTCTCGAAGCTCATAGTGGCCCGTTCCCCGGCGCGGGGTAAAAAGGGACTGATTCGCCACGCGGGAGCCGGCGGCGGACCGGCTACCGCATGCTCTCGAGGGCGTAGACGGTGTCGGACATAAGCCACGCGTCCTCGTTTTCGGCGTCTTCGATGCTCAGGGCGAAAAACGAGTCCCGGCCGTCGTCGACGGTGATCCGGTAGCTCTGGCTCCGCAGCTCCGTCGTTCGCTCGGGCGGCGTCTGGTCGGCGGTCACACCCGAACTCGGCAATCCGCAGGGATAACTGGCCCGGTTCGCGGTTAGAGTTCCTCGAGCAGCGCCTCGGCCGCGGCGCTCGAGGACTCGGGGCCCCGGGCCGTCAGCAGGTCGCCGTCGACGGTGACGCTCGTGTCGGCCTCGAGTTCGGGATCGAACTCGCCGCCAGCGGCCTCGACCTCGTCGGCGACCCAGTAGGGGAGCTTGCGCCCGTCGGGCATCACGTCGTTCTCGTCGACGATGTCCTCCTCCCACTCGTTGGGGAAGCCGGTGACCTCGCGGCCGTTGACGATAAAGGCGCCCTGGCTGTCGCGGGCGAACCCGAGCATGCCGACGGCGTGACAGACGACCAGCGCCGTCCCGTCGTCGCCCTCGACGGCCTCGCGGAGGAGCCGGCGGGCGTCGCTGTCCTGGTTGACGTCCCACTCGGTGCCGTGGCCGCCCGGGAAGACGACGGCGTCGTAGGCCTCGCCGTCGGCTCGTGCGACCGGGATCGGGTCGTTCAACCGCTCGTCGCTCTCGTGGACCTCGCGGACGTGCTCGGCGGTCTCCTCGCCGACCTCGTCGGGATCCGCCGATGTCTCGTCGAGTTCGGGCGGCCCGCCCGACGGCGTCGCGACCGTGATCTCGACGCCGGCCTCGGAGAGCGTCTCGAGCGGCTCGATACATTCCTCGCCCCAGTAGCCTTCCTCGCTGACGACGAACAGCGCTTTCGTCATACCCGAAGCGAGGGTCGGAAGACGGAAAACGACGAGCCTGGATGCTGCCGCGTTCGCGAACCGACACGTTCGGGCCGGTGACAGTCCCGACGCTCGTGAATGGCTTTTTGGGGACGACGGTGGAGAATCGTACTGCTATGGCCGGCCGACGAAACCCCTTCGACCACCTCGAGGAACTGTTCGACCGACTGAACCGCCAGTTCGAGGCGGCTGCCAGAGACTGGGAGAGCGAGCAGGGCGAGCAGTTCGCGTTCGGTAACGGAACGACCACGCTCGACCTCGCCGATCACGACGACGAGTTCGTCGTCACCGTCGACGTTCCCGGCTACGAAGCCGAGGATCTCGACAGCCGGCTCTCGGGTGAGACCCTCTACATCAGCGGCGAGCGCGAACACGGGACGACCGACGAGCGCGACGACTACCTCCGTCGCGAGCGCGAACTCGAGTCGTTCAGCCGCCAGCTCGCACTCCCCGAGCCCGTCGACGCGGAGGGGATCGAGGCGACGGTCAACAACGGCGTGTTGACGATTCAGCTTCCCAAGCTCGAGCCCGGCGAGGGCTCCCACGCCATCGACATCGAGTGACGCTCAGCTCCCGCCCTCGAGCGCCTCGAAGAACCGATCCGGGAGCCGGCTCCCGACGATCGTCAGCAGCTCCCTGGCCTCGGGATCGACGTCGTCGACGATCGCCGCCAGCTCGATCCGACCGCCGGCCATGTCGTGGTGGCCCCCGGCGGAGCCGAGGTCGTCGAACCCGGCCTCGAGCGCCTCGCCGATGTCGATCTCGGGATCGATCGAGCGGGCACTCAACCGGATCGCGTCGTCGACGACGCCGTAGACCAGCACCGTATCGACGTCCTCGAGGTTGAGCAGGTAGTCCGCCGCCTGTGGCAGCGCGTCGGTTTCGGGGGTCCGACCGACGGTGGCGACCATCGACGAGCCCTGTCGCTGTCGGGTCGCGATCGCCCGGCCGATGGCGTCCAGCGTCGCCGCGGAGAAGGCGCTGCCGTACAGCTGCTCGAGCACCTCGAGTTCGGCCTCGGGGTAGACCGCGAGCGCGGCCTCGTACTCGCGGCGGGTCGGACTGCGAACGAAGTCGAGCCGTTCCCGGTGGAGCGCGAACAGCAACGCCGAGGCGAGCCGAGGGGTCGGCTCGATCCCGAGATCCTCGAGGTACTCGACGAAGATCGTCACCGTCGCGCCGTAGTCGACGCGGACGTCGACGAACGCGGCCTCGATCGGGTCGCCGGGGTGGTGGTCGACGACGATATCCGGACGAACCGTCTCCGGCAGCTCGGTGTTGGCGCCGGGCTGGGAGTGGTCGACGAACGCGACCGCATCGTAGTCGTCGAGTTCGGTCTCGTCGAGGGTTCGCAGCGAGATATCGAGCATGGAGACGAACGCGCGGTTTTGCTGGTGGGAGATGTCGCCGCCGTAGGCGATCGCTACGTCGCCGACGCCCGCGTGGTCGGCGATCGCCTCGAGGGCCAACGCGCTGGCCAGACAGTCGGGATCGGGATTGTCGTGGCAGACGATCGCAAGCGAGTCGCGGGTCTCGAGAACCGCGGCGAGCTCCGCCGCACGGGACATGGATCGCCGTACGGGGCCGAGACGTTTGAACGCCCCTACGTTTTCACAGGAATTACACCGGCAATTTAACGTTAGCTGGCGGTAGCAGCGCCATATATTGCGATCACCGTCGGCAAGCGATTCGTAACCGATCGATACCGACAGGTCTCGCAACCGTCAGTCACAGCACGAGGCCGGGCTCAGTCGCCCGTCAGCGCCTCGCTGGCCGGCGCGAACGGAATCTCGGTGCCGAGCCCCTCCTCGCGGGCGCGCTCGTAGAGCATGTGGGCGGCGGCGACCGTCTCGACTCCGGTGCCGCCGCTGTCGAAAACGGTGATCTCCTCGTCGCTCGTCCGTCCGGGCGCGACGCCGGCGACGACCTCGCCGAGTTCGGCGTGGACGTCGGCCTCGCCGACGACGCCGGCCTCGAGCGCCGCGAGGAAGGCGCCCGCGTCGTAGGTCGCTCGCTCCCGGAGGTCGGGGACGTACGTCGCCCGCTCGATCGTCGTCGTATCCAGCTCGCGGCTGTCGGTTCCGTACTGGCCCATCGCCGTGACGTGGGTTCCGGGCTCGAGGTCGGCCCCGTCGAACACCGGTTCGCTCGCCCGCGTCGCCGTGATGACGATATCCGCTCCGGAAATCGCGTCGGTGCTCGAGGCGACGGCCCGGACGTCGGCCGCGAGTTCGGCGTCGAAGTCGGCGGCGAACGCCTCGCGGTTCTCGGCCGTCGGCGAGAAGACGCGGATCTCCTCGAAGTCGCGGACCGTCGTGGTAGTGTGGACCTGTCCGCGAGCCTGCGAGCCGCTGCCGATGACGGCCAGCGTCGTCGCGTCCTCCCGGGCA
>NZ_JBLRWX010000115.1:0-9298 GCF_047921035.1 Natronococcus sp. | reverse complement strand
GGCGCCACCGGCCCCCGGCGCGATGGCCTCGTGGGCCCGGGCGGTGATGGCCGAGTAGGACGTGCGGTGCCACGCCCGGTCGAGCTCGCGGACGAGGTTCGCGGCGTCGAGCGTCGGGACGGGCTCGGCCGGCGTCTCGTAGGGCAGGGTCGACGGCTGCCGGGCGGTCTCCTCGAGCGCGAAGCGTCGCCGGACCCGCTCCTCGAGTCGCTCCTCGACGGTACGCCGTTCGAACAGTTCGCTTCGAACGAGGTCGCCCGCCGTGCGCTCGCTCCGGCGGAGCTTCCGGTCGGTGATCCCGTCGGTGCTGGCGTCCGAACCCAAGACGTCACCGTCGAGGATCGTCCGGCGGACGGCCTCGAGTTCGGCGTCCGCGTCGATCCGCGCGTCGCCGCGCTCGGAGTTACCGTCGGCCACGCGGCTCTCGACGGTGTACCGTTCGACCTCCTCGATCGTCTCGAGCCGGGATTCGTCTGCCGTCACCTCGACGACGTCGTCGCCGACGAACTCCGTGTCGACGACCGCCCGATCGAGCAGTTCGGCGTCGACAAGCTCCCGCTCGACGAGTTCAGTGTCGACGACCTCGCTCTCGATCGCGTCGCGGTCGACAGTCCGCGTCTCGGCGCCCTCGTGAGCGCGGATCTCGGTCGTCACCGTTCCGCCCCGTCGGAGTTCGTCCTCGAGGTCGCTTCGCTCGCTCGCGGCCCGCTCGAGGGCCGTCTCGCGGTCGACGAGTTCGAACTCGCCGAGCCCCTCGCTCGCCGGCTCGTCGCCGCGGTAGACGAACACCCGATCGTCGTCCCGGAACCGCTCGACGAACTCGTCCCAGGTGTAGGTTTCGCGGTCCGCTCCGAGATCGTCTCGCCGAGCGAACGAGTAGCCGCTCCCCTCGTCGGCGTGAACCGTCACGGGAACGGCGTCGCGGGCCTCGGCCCACTCCCGGATCCGCTCCGGATCGGTCGTCATTCGTTGCCGATCCGGCTCGCCGGGGATCGCGTCGTCTGTCATACCGACGTTCGCGACCGGCTGCGGCTTCAGACCGTTGCCGGCGCCTGCTACTCCGACTCGTACTCCGCCCAGATGTACCGCGTCGCGACGCTGCGGTGCGGACGCCAAGCCTCGGCGATCTCGCGCATCTCCGCGCGACTCAGTTCCTCGTCGCCGTCGGCGTACAGGTTCTCGATGCCGCGACGAACCGCCAGATCGCCCAGCGGGAGCACGTCGGGGCGCTCGAGGACGAACAGGAGGTACATCCGCGCGGTCCAGTCGCCGATTCCCTTGATCTCTGTGAGCGCGTCGATCACCTCCTCGTTGGTGTGGTCGGCCAGTCCGGATCGCGTGTAGTCGTTCTCCTGGAAGGCTTCGGCGGCGTTTCGGACGTACTCGATCTTGCTGCGGGAGAGCCCGGCCTCGTAGAGCGCCTCCTCGTCGGCGGCCAGAACGGCCTCCGGCGTCACCTCGCCGTCGAGCACGTCGAAGACGCGCTTGCGGATCGCCGCCGCGCTCGCGGTCGACACCTGCTGGTTGATGATCGAAATGCAGAGCCGTTCGTACTCGGTCCAGTCCGGTTCGACGTACGGGTCGTGTCGCTCGAGAAGCTCCGCCATCACGGGATCCCGGCGGAGCACGGGGTGTGCCTCTTCTATCATGCGCAGTGGCTGGATACGAAACACGGTGCCGGGAGCGCATATGCGTCTCGCTTGCGCGAGGACGGCGCGGCGACGGCCTCACTCGAGGTGGTGGTAGTCGAGTTCGTACCCCTCCTCGAGCGCCTCCTGCACCGACTCGCTCGGCTCGCCGACGCCGCGACGCCGGATCGAGAACCCGCCGCCGTCGACCGAGACGACGAGGTTGACGCGCCAGTCCGACACCGTCTCCGGATGGTCGGTCCGGTAGTGGGCGCCCCGGGATTCGGTTCGCTCGAGGGCCGTCCGGAGCAGCGCTTCGGCGACGGTGAGGCTAACGGAGAGGTCGACGGCGTACTCGAACGACCGCGAGGTGCGGTCGCCCTCGACCCGGAGGTCGGCCGTGCGCTCGCGCAGCGCCTCGAGTTCGGCCAGTCCCTCCTCGAGCCCGGCTTCGTCCCGAAGGATTCCAGCACGGTCCCAGAGCAGTTCGCCGAGGTCGTCGAGCAGCGTCGTCGGCGCGACGTCGCCGTCGGCGTCGGCGAGCGACTCGAAGCGCTCGACCATCGACGGGAGGCGCTCGCGGACGTAGTCGGCCTCGCGGTGGGAGATATCGAGATAGACGCCGCCGTTGTCGGTCCCGCGTCCCTCCCGGATTTCCCGAGCGATCGCCCGGGCGACGACGTCCCGGGCGTCGAGCTCCATCTGGTCGGGCGAGTAGCGCTCCATGAACCGCTCTCCCTCCGCGTTGTAGAGCCGACCGCCCTCGCCGCGGACCGCCTCGGTCACCAGTCGGCCGTCCCACTCCTCGCCGTAGCGCTCGCCGACCATCCCCGTCGGATGGAACTGGACGAACTCGGTGTCGAGCAGCCGCGCGCCGGCCTCGAGCGCGAGCGCCTGAGCGTCGCCGTTGTTCTCGTCGTCCCGCGAGGAGTGGCGCCGATAGAGCGCCGAGAACCCGCCCGCAGCGACCACGACGCGGTCGCTCCGGAACAGCAGGCCGCGACCGGTCTCCATGTCGAAACCGACGGCGCCCGATACCCGCCGGCCGTCCGAGAGCAGCCGCGTGATCATGACGTTCTCGCGGTAGGGGATCTCGAGGTCCTGCGCCCGATCGATCAGCGTCTCGAGCATCGCCTCGCCGGTGCGGTCGCCGACGAAACAGGTACGCCGGTACGACTGGGCGCCGAAGTAGCGCTGGTTGATCGTCCCGTCGTCGGTGCGATCGAACGGCATCCCCCACTCCTCGAGTTCACGGATCCGATCGGGCATCTCTCGAGCGGTGAGCTCGACGGCTTCGGGATCGTTCAGGTGGTGGCCCTCGTTTAGCGTGTCCGCCGCGTGAATCGTCCAGTCGTCTTCCGGGTCCAGGGTGCCGAGCGCCGCGTTGACGCCGCCGGCCGCCCACGTCGTGTGGGCGTCGCCGTGATCGCGCTTGCCGATCACCAGCGGCTCGACGCCCGCCTCGGCGAGCGTGATCGCGACCCGCGCGCCCGCCGCGCCGGCGCCGACGACGAGCACCGGCGTCGTGACGACGTCGTACTCGAGGCCGTCGGCGTTGGCCTCCGTCCCGCCGTCGATACGGTTCTCGACCCCCGCGACGCCGGTCGGTGCCGTCGTCGTCCCGCGGTCGTCGCTCGGTGTTCGTCCCATATACAACTGTGAGTGCCGAGCGGAGTTAGGCAGCACCCCAAACGACGTAGCGTCCAATTTTGGCGCGATAGAACCTCTGCAGCGGCGATTCGCGGCTGTATCGTTTCAGTCGACGGCCGGACACTTACGGAGGGCGTTCCCCTACTCGAGATCGAATGCAGCCCGTCGTTCACGTCGTCGTCGGTTACCTCTGTTATGCGGCGTACACACGACTGGACCGCGGCGAACCGCCAGCCGAGGCGCCGGCGCTCGCCGCGATCATCGGCGCGGGGCTCGCGGACCTGATCGACAAACCGCTCCACGCCGCCGGCGTCGTTCCCGTCGGACGGACGATCGGCCACTCGCTGCTGTTCGTCGTCCCGCTCGTCGCCGCCGTCTGGCTGCTGGCGCGGCGCCGCGATCGAGAGCGGCTGGGGGTCGCCTTCGCCGTCGGCTACGGCTCGCACGTCGCGACCGACGTCCCCTGGCACGTGCTCTCGGGTGACTACGACGAACTCGGTTTCCTCCTGTGGCCGACCACGCACATGCCCGAGTACACCGGCGTCAAACCGCTCGGGACGGTCCCCGGCCTCGGCCTCGAGGCGACGACGCTGTGGTTCGAGGCCGTCATCCTCGTCGCGGGCATCGCGCTCTGGCGAGCCGACGGCTATCCGGGGACGACACCGATTCGGCGGGCGCTCGGTCGGTCGTGACGGGGCCGACGCTCGAGGCCGGTACCGCGCAACCCCGTTACTGGCGGTAGTCCGCGATTCCTTCGAGAGCGAACGATCCGCCGAGCAATCCGAGAGCGACCGCCAGGGAGAACAGGCGGGGGATCCCCTCGAGTGCGATCGAAACGGCGATTCCACCGACGGTCACGAGTGCCACGACGAGCAGCGAGACGACCAGACGATGTCGCTGAAAGGGTTCGTCGGCCGATCGGCCGAGCGCCGTTCGCTCGGCGACGAGCCACGCTGTACCGACGGCGACGACACCCCCGAGGAGACCGGCGACTATCCGGACCGCGAACCACGTCGACGTGTCGAGCCCGATCTCCGCGACGACCAGGGCGAGAAAAGCGACGTACACGCCGTACCTGATCACCGAGGTTCCGGATCTGACGAGTGGGTGTTGGCGCAACGGCGTTTGATTTCTGTCGTCGATACCGTCTGGTATTACACTATACTCGAGGTGTCGGCACAAAAATATTAGCAGCCGAGAGGAGCACCGCTTCAGTGGGCAGATTCGATCGCAAAACTCGTGTTACATACAGACGACTCACTTACCGCTCGCTACGCTCGCGCTTCGATCGTCGTTCCGCAGAGAGACGCGCTGTCGCGCGTCTCGGACGGCTGTTCGCCCAGTAGAAACTGCGAGCGAAGCGAGCAGTTTGCACCTGCAGGTAACAGGTCAACCCGTTCGGATCCAGCAGCCAAACAAAAAATCGCATCCCAAACTACCGATATTCTTTCCGAGAACGCCTCGAGTTCGTCGCTGTGCTCCCCTTCGAGTAGTTAGATACGAAGCCCGGTACCAGCTTCGGACGCTGACGAGCCGAGACAATAGTTTTCTCCACCGCCTTCGTCTGTGAGAACGAATGGAACGAGACGACGATACGTACCTCGACTACTACCTGAGTCGGCGGTGGCTCCGGGATCGGGTAGCCGTTCTCGCCCTCGTCTTCGTCGCTTTCCTCGTCGTTCAGTGGCTCGGCTTCGGACTTCCCGACCTCGGCCCGTTCTCGGAGTCACCGCGGGGCCTCGCGATCCTCCTCGTGGCCGTGCTCGTCACGGGAATGTGGGTCGTCTTCGCCGTCGTCGGTGCGATCGGACTGGTTCGCTGGCTCCGGGACTGACCCTCACTCGGCGAGTTCGTCCGGGTCCGGCGTCTCGGGTTCGACACCCGCCAGCCGCATCGCGTTGCCCGTCACGCCGAGGCTCATCCCCATGTCGCCGATGACGACCGCGTGGATGACGGTCACGATCCCGAACGGCGCGCCCGCGGCGAGGACGGCCTTGACCGCCAGGCTCGACCAGATATTCTGGCGGATGACGCCGTTCGCCTTCCCCGACAGCGCGTAGAGATAGGGCAGGCGGGTGAGGTCGTCGCCCATCAGCGCGACGTCGGCCGTCTCGAGCGCCGTATCGGTCCCCGCGGCGCCCATCGCGATCCCGACGTCGGCGGTCGCGAGCGCGGGCGCGTCGTTGATGCCGTCGCCGACCATCGCGACGCGGCCCGACCCGTGCTCCGCTTCGACTTCACGGGTCGCTTCGCTCCCCGTTCCGTTTCGAGGCCGGGTGGCCTCGCCTAGCTCACGGATCCGCTCGAGTTTCTCGTCGGGGAGCAGTTCGGCGTGGTACTCCTCGATCCCGACCGCGTCGGCGATCGCGCGGGCGGTCCCCTCGTTGTCGCCGGTGAGCATCACGACGCGAACCCCGCGATCCTGCAGCCGGGAGACGGCCCACCGCGCCTCCGGCCGGACGCGGTCGGCGACGGCGACGACGCCGATCGGCCCCTCGTCGGTGCCGACGATCACGACGGTCTTCCCCTCCGCCTGGAGGTCGGGGACGACGTCGCCGAGAACGTCGAGACAGCCCTCCCGATCGCACTGCGAGCCGGCGTCGACCTCGTACCCCATCGACTCGAGTACCACCCCGCCGTCGGTCGCGTGGGTGTGCTCGAGGTCCGCCAGTCCCTCGAAGAGGCCCGGTTTACCGACGTAGTGAGTGGTGCCGTCGACGTCGGCGCGGACGCCCTTTCCGGTCAGTGCCTCGAAGCCGGAGACGTCGGACGCGTCGGGCTCGAGCCCGCGTTCCTCGGCGTAGCCGACGATCGCCTGTCCGATCGGGTGCTCGCTTCGGTGTTCCGCAGCACCGGCCCGTCGGAGGACCTCGTCCTCGTCGGCGCCCTCGAGCGGGATGACGTCGGTCACCGAGAGGTCGCCGGTCGTCAGGGTTCCGGTCTTGTCGACCGCGAGGACGTCGCTCTCGCCGACGGCCTCGAGGTGGCGTCCGCCCTTGATCAGCACCCCGTTCTTGGCGGCGCTGGTGATCCCCGAGACGACGCTGACGGGCGTCGAGATCACGAGCGCGCAGGGACAGGAGATGACGAGCAGCGTCAGCCCGACGACGAACCAGTAGCTCCAGGACGCCCCGAACAGCAGGGGTGGGACGAACGCGGCCGCGGCCGCGAGCGCGACGACGATCGGCGTGTAGACGCTCGCGAACCGGTCGATGAACTGCTCGCGCTCGGTCTTCTCGCGCTCGGCGTCCTCGACCATGCGGACGATCCGGGCGATCGTCGAATCGCTCGCTTTGCGTTCGACCTCGACCTCGAGGTAGCCCGACTCGAGGATCGTTCCGGCGTACACCTCGTCGCCCGCCCCCTTGTCCGCGGGGACGCTCTCGCCGGTGATCGGCGACTGGTCGACCGCGCTCGAGCCCTCCGCGACCACGCCGTCGGCCGGAATCTTCTCGCCCGGACGAACGACGACGCGATCACCGATCGCGAGTTCGTCGGCCGGAACCGTCTCTTCGGTGCCGTCCTCGCGCCGAACCGTCGCGGTGTCCGGCGAGAGATCCATCAGCTCCCGCAGTGAGTCCCGGGCGCGGTCCATCGAGAACCGCTCGAGCAGCTCCGCGACCGAGAACAGCACCGCGAGCATCGCCCCCTCGAAGGGGTGGTGGGTCGCGACGCTGGCGACGATCCCGAGGCTCATCAGGAAATCGATGTCGAGGCTTCGGTTGCGCGCGGAGTAGTAGCCGTTGCGCAGGATCGGCGTCCCGGCGACGGCGACGGCCGCGATAAAGAGGAGATCGGAGAGCGCGTAGGTCCGGCCCGCCACGGCGGCGAGTGCGGGATCGGCGGCCGGGAAGACGAACTCGAGGGTCATCCCGACCGCGACGAGGACGGCGCCGATTCCCGTCCCGACGGCTCGGCGGCTTCGCCAGACGGCGGCTGGATCTGCCATCGCTCCGCCCTCGTCGGCCACCGGCGTCGCCTCGTAGCCGGCGGATTCGATCGCCGCGGTGACGTCTTCCGCGTCGGTTCCCTCGCTAATCGCGACGGTGACGCGACCCGTCGCGGGCCGGGTTTCGACCTCCTCGACGTTTTCGACGTCGGCCAGCGCGTTCTCGACCTTCGTCGCGCAGGACGGGCAGTCCATTTCCGGGACCGAGACGGTGAGCTCCGACGCCGCGTCCTCGACGGCGTATCCGGCCGCGCGGACGCGTTCGCGGATCGCCGCCTCGTCGGCTCGGGTGGGATCGTACGCGACGACGAGGCGCCCGCTCGTCACGCGCGGGTCGATCTCGTCGATTCCGTCGAGACGTTCGACGCTGTTTCGCACCTTGGTCGCACAGGAGGGACAGTCCATTTCGGGAACCCGCAACTCGAGGGTGCGACTCGAGTCCACGGGGGCGGCAGGATCGCTCATTGGGTACCCGTAACGGGTCGGCGACCATACGGGTTATTTGGCGTGCGCCAACTTTCTCACAGCGAGCCGTTCGCACCGGCGGCCGCCAGCGCTTCGATCGACTCCGTCTCGCCGACGAACACCGTCGCGAGGGCGGCCTCGGCGCGCCGGAGGCGGTAGGAGAGCGTCGACCGGGGGACGCCGAGAATTTCGGCGAGGTCGTCGAGTTCGATCCGTCGCGGCGTCTCGTAGTAGCCGTGTTCGACGGCCGCCGCGAGCGCCTCGCGTTGCTCGTCGGGGAGCGAACCCTCGCGGTCCGCGTCGAACCCGCTGCGGTCGGGATCGAGTTCGGTCACCCGAAGGACCTCCATCCCCGCACACTCGCCGACCTCCTCGCCGAGCGCGTCGAAGAACTCGTGGATCGGCGCGTCGCTCGAGAGGACGATTCGCCAGCGGTAGCGCCGACCCTCGCGGTAGGTTTCGAACAGTAGCCCCTCGCCGAGGACCTCGAGTGCGACGTGGGGGACCGACGTACAGACCTCGGTTCGATCCCAGTAGGTGTAGACGACCAGCGTGTCGCTCGAGCGATCGAGCACCTGCGTCTCGCACTCGGCCCCGCAGTGGTCCTTGACCAGGCAGTCCGCGAAGTAGTCGGCCGTCTCGTAGGCCGCCTCGAGTTCCGTCAGCGCCTCCTCGGGGCCGGTCGCGTGGTCGACCCGCCAGAGGCTGTCGGGGGTGACGTGACACGACAGCGACCGGACCGAGGCGTCGGGGTGGGCTGCGAGCACGTCGGCGACCGGGTTCGTTCCCGGATCGTACTCGAGGGCGAAGACGAACTCTCTCATACCCGTCCTACGGGTGCACGCGAAAAAGGGTTCCCGGTCGCTCGCGTAGTGTCGGTAGTGAACTCGGCCGTGACTCAGTGGTTTCGAGGGCTGTGGCGGTTCTACCTCGCGTACACGAAGACTGGCGTGCACGCGGCCGCAACCGCGGGGCTGGCGATCTTCGGCCTATTGATGTTCGTCGACGACGCGTTCGCGGTGCTCGCGATCGCCTCGTACGTCCTCCCGCCCGTGATCCTCTACGCCCGCGCGGACAAACCGGCCGAAGAGTCCGTCCGAGACGAGCGTTCGACGGACGGGGAAAAGCGCCCGGCGAACGCAGACGAGAGCGCAGCGAAAGCGACGTCGGCTCGAGACGACTCGAGGCTCGCCGAGGAGACGACCACGGACGGCGGAGCGGGCGAGACGGATCGCGTCACGGCCGCCGACGAGGGCGGGTCGGCCGACGAGTCCGGGAACGGCGATACGGATGCGGATCGAGACGACGGGGATACCGACTCGGACAGCGATGACGGTGACACCGATTCGGATCGAGACGACGGCGACACGGACTCTGACGGCGACGACGGTGACACCGACTCCGACAGTGATAACTGAGACGGCCTCGCCGACCGTCCGGAACTGCCGGCTCAGTCCGGCGAGGCGGCGACGAAGTTTCCGTCGTCGTCGAACTCGAGCGGAGCCGGCTCCGCTACGACCCGGAGGTCCTCGCGTCCGAGCGCGGTCTCGACGAGGGGTTCGGACGCGTAACACCGCTTTAGCCGCATCGTGTCCGTCACCCTGAG
>NZ_JBLRWX010000114.1:0-9459 GCF_047921035.1 Natronococcus sp. | reverse complement strand
GGACCGATCCGGGCGATCAGCGACGAGACGATGTACGTCGGCCACGACGGCGACCTCGTCGCACTCCGCGAACGGACCGATGACGACGCGGGCGACGCAGACGACGGCGGCGAGCGGGACGACGATGACGACGGCTCCGGCGAGCGACCGGATCGGGGAGGCGACGAACGCGGTGGCGGTGACGGCGACGAACCCGACGACGAGAGCGTGCCCGACGAAAGCGAAGATGGCGACGGAGACGACTCCCGGCTCGACGGCAGTGACGAGGAACGCGACGGTGGCGAACCCGCGGACGGCAACGAGACCGACGACGAAGGAACCGAAACCGAAGCGCCCGACCGCGACGAGGCCCGCGAAGAAGTCGACGGGGCCGAGACCGACGAGAACGGCAGCGATGGGTCCGGCGACGACGAAACGGAGAGCGACGGCACGGACGGGAGTCTCGAGTCCGACGGAGCCGAACCCGACGATGCGAACGACACGACGGAAATCGACGACCCGGCCGGCAGTACCGACGATCCCGGCTCCGATGATTCCGGCATCGCTGACGACGACGCCGAGGGAACGCCCGGATTCACGGCGGGTGCCGGGGTCGTCGGCGGCGCACTCGGACTCGAGTGGCTGCGACGTCGTGCGAGCGCCGACGGCGAACTCGAGGACTGACCGTCCGGGCTCGAGCGCCTCCGGGCTAGATCGTCGACGAACCGTCGAAGGGCACCCTCTCGAGTTCGCCACGTTCCGGACACCGGCCGTAAACGAGGCGGGCCGGGCCGAGCGCGACGGTTCGGATCGGTCCTGAAGACTTTTGTCGGTGTGCAGACAACGGCGCGTGATGAGCGAGTCGCCGCTCCGGCGAGGGTATCGGACGCTTCGACGCGACGGGCTACGATGGCTGTCGATCCGCGGGCTCGGCTACGCGGTGTTCGGCCGGGAAGCCTGTCCCGAGACGCTCCGCTGGCGGCTCGGTCACCGGTACTACAGGCGAGCGCTGACGTTCGACACCGACGAGTACGCCGCACCGCTCGATCCGTTCGAGATCGCGTACGTCGACCCGTCGCGAATCACGCACACGACGATGCGCGAGTACCCGCCCTGGGGGAGCAAGGAACGACTGTTCGGGTCCGTCCGAGACGGCGACTGGGACCGACCCGATCCGAACGCGAAACTCCCCTACGAGTTCTGCGAGCGGCCGATCTACCAGATCTTTCACGCTCGGTTCGAGGAGGGGAAGGCGTGGGAGGAGATCGACGGGATCCAGCGTCGCCTTCGATCCGTCGAGAACGGCAAGTCGACGTGGCGAAACTGCACGTCCCGCGAGGACGTGTTTCGACGGTGTGCGTACTGCGACGCGCTCTACGAGAGTCTCCGAACCGAGGGCTGTCGAACCCAGCGCGAACTCGGGCCGCGCGACCGAGAGCCCGGGTTCATGCCGGCGATGGGCGAGGAGATCCTCGTCGACGTCGGCCGAAACGGCGAGTTGCTTCACGTCGGCGGGATGCACCGTCTCGCCATCGCCAAACTCCTCGGGCTTTCCGAGATCCCCGTCGCGTTTCTCGTTCGACACGCGGAGTGGATGGAGTACCGCGACCGAGTCTACGAGCGCGGTCGCGCCTCCGATCACCCCGACCTCGAGTCGCTCGTCGAGTGAGACGCGGCGGGTCTCTAGAAGAGGACGCGAGCGACGGGACGACCGCCCAATCCCCGCGCCACGCCGCGTTCGAACCGAGACTCAGTCCTCGACGGGGAACGTTTCGTGGAGCAGATCGTGGGCGTCACCGAGGCCGTCGACGACGCTCTCTCCCTGGATCCGCAGTCGGTGGACGGCGCGCTCGGCGTCGCGAACGGCCAGCAGCCGACCCCGAGTGTAATCGTACTCCGGATCGTCGGCGTCCATCGACGCGACGGTTTCCTCGAGGTCGACGAGCGCGGCGTCGAGGTGGCGCTCGATCTCCGCGAGGCTCTCGGCCTCCGCGAGGCCCTCGATGGGTCCCTCGAGGTGGCCCTCGAGTTCTTTCTCCGCGTGGTCGCGGGCGTGTTCGTCCTCGACGCCGAGGACGGTCATCAGTCCGAGTCGAAGCGCTTCGATTTCGTAACAGCTCATGTGTGGATCGTAGTGATATCGTTCATTGTTGGCTCGCGTTACAGCGTCTGATCGACGAGATCGCTAACGAGACGGTCTCGCTCCAGATGTTCGGAAACGATTCGGTCGGCGTCCTCGGCCGCGACGTCGCCGTACCAGATCCCGTCGGGGTAGATCGCGACCATCGGCCCGTCGCCGCAGCGACCCAGACACGACGAGCGGGTGATGCGGACGTCGCAGCCCTCGGCGTCGCGAGCCTCCTGACGGATGCGCTCGAGCACCGCGGACGAACCCATATCGGCGCAGGTTCGGTTCGTACAGACCGCGACGTGTTTTTCCGGCGCGTCATGGCTGTGGGGCTCGTCGTCGACGTCCTCGCGGTCGGCGTGTGCCTCCCGGTGAGCCAGCGCGCGCAACATGGCTCGCGCGCCGCCGACGTCCTCCTCGTACCCCTCGAGATCGACCTTGTACTTGCACGTGTCACAGGACATGGCGACGCTGTCGGTCCGGGCTTCCTGCCAGCGGTCGGCGAGGACGTCGAGCAGCCGGGAGTCGGTGCCCAGCGGATCGCCCGCCAGCGCGTCGACGTAGGGATACTCGTCGTCGAAATCGCTCGCCCAGTCGCGAACCCGTTGGGTGAGAACGCCGTCACCGAGCATGTACGGCAGGACGACGACCGCGTCCGGACGGTGCTTTGAGAGTCCGTGTAGCGTGTCCTCGAGCGTGGGGTCGGTGACGCCGACGAACGTCGCTTCGGCACGGTCGAACGCCCGCCCCTCGTACAGCAGCCGGGCCAGCTTGTGGACGTCGCCGTTCGCGTCGGGATCGCTCGAGCCCCGTCCACAGAGGACGACGGCGACGTCGTCCGCCGTTCGGTCGACGCCCAGTTCGGCCTCGACCGCGCGAGCCCGGTCGTCCAGCAGGTCGAGTATCGCCGGATGGATGCCCAGATGTGCCCCGTTGTCGATCTCGAGGTCGTGTGCCGCCCGCGCTCGCTCGATCGCCAGCGGCACGTCGTTTTTGACGTGACTCGCCGCGAACAGCGAGCAGTGAACGACCGTCACCCGCGAGGTAAGCGTCGCGAGCTCCGCGAACGCCTCGTCGATCGACGGCGCCGCGAGTTCCAGGAACGCGACGTCGACCGGGATCCCCAGCCGCGACTCGAGGTCGGCGGCCAGCTCTCGCACCTGCTGGTTCGACTTCTCCCGGCGGGAGCCGTGACCGATCAGGAGAACCGCTTCATCGTCGAACGCCGCCGCGGGCGCGGTGTCGTCTGGCGTACTCATCTCGGTCTCGTGGGTGGTCTTTCGTCGGTGGTAGTCATGATCGGATTTCGATCGTCGGTTACGGCTCGTCGTACGCCTTGGCCTGCTCGAGGCTCCGCTCGAGTTTGCGGCGACGGCTGGGTGCGTACAGTCCGGTCTCCTCGCAGTCCTCGTAGAGCCACGTTCCGAACGCGGGCGCATCGTCGTCGTCGATCCCGAACCAGTAGCCCCCCGAGGAGGTCGCCGAGAGTTCGCCGACGGTGGCGTCGACCGGACAGTCCTCGATCAACGCTCGGATCAGCTCGAGCAGGTCGGCGTCGTCGTGGACGAACGAGATGCCGACGGTGCCGCTCGAGGACTTGAAACAGATCGTGCCACAGCCCTCGAGCAGGCCCCGGAGCAGCTCGCGGTCGTGGCTCGAGAAGGCGCCAAAGCGGTAGTTCCCGCGACCGTCGACGGGAAGGCCAAGCGCGCCGCTGCGTCCGAGCAGCCCCGTGTCGCCGTCGTCCGTGTCTTCATCGCCCTCGCTTCCGTCGCCGCCGATCGAGAGTGTGTACTCGTCCTCGGTCCGGGTGATCGACGCGTCGTGGGCGTACTCGCGGCTCGTCGTCTCGTGCTCGAGGTCGCCGCCCGCGACGGCCGCGAGGACACGTGCGGAGGTCTCGTCGTTGGTGACGACCTCGATGCCGCTATCCGAAACATCGCCGCTGCCGGCGACGTGGCCCCAGAAGTACGCGCTCGCGGGGTGGCCCGCCAGCGGGTCCGCGGGGATTTCGATCTCGAGGTCGTCGCCATCCTCGCGCGCACTAGTCTCGCTCATTCGCCGACCTCCTCGACGACGATGGCGTCGGTCGGACAGGCCGCCGCGGCCTGTCGGGCCTCGTCGATGCGGTCGTCGTCGAACGTCGCGACGACCCGCTGTTCGGTATCCGCAACCTCGCCCTCGCAGTCGTAGATCGGATCCGCGTCGGGATCGATCGTCGCGAGGCCGTCCTCCCCCTCGACGAAGCGAGGATCGCGCGTCAGGCAGGCGAAGATACCGTCGCAGGCGTCCTTCTCGATGGTGATCTCGTAGCGTGGCATGGTCAGTACTCGTACTTCGTCTCGTAGCCCCGCGGCGTCACCATCCGGTCGTCCCAGACGTAGGTGTCCTCGGTGCCGACGAGGATCGTGGTCGTCATGTCGATCACGTCGCTTTCGCCGAGTTCCTCGAGTTCGCCGAGTTCGGTGATCAGCACCTGCTCGTCCTCGCGGCCCGCGCCGTGGACGATTCCGACCGGCGTCTCGGGGTCCCGATGGGTGAGCAGTATCTCGCAGCACTTCCGGAAGTTCTCCCGGCGCTTGCGGCTCCAGGGGTTGTAGATCGTGATCGTAAAGTTCTCGCTCGCCACGGAGTGCAGTCGGGACTCGATCTCGGGCATCGGCACGAGGTGGTCCGACAGCGACACCGAGACGGTGTCGTTGACGAGGGGTGCGCCCAGACGAGCCGCGCAGGACTGGGCTGCCGGCACTCCCGGCACGACGTCGAACTCGACCATCGACGCCGTCGCGCCCTTGGACTCGAGGATCTCGAGTGCCAGCCCCGCGAGCGCGTAGACGTTCGGGTCGCCGCTGCCGACGATCGCCACGTCATTGCCCGCCAGCGTGCGGTCGATCGACTCCTCGGTTCGGGAGACCTCGCCGCACATCGGCGTGTCGTAGATCTCGTCGGCTTGCTCGGTGATCTCGTCGGGAATGAGTTCGATGTAGGTCGTGTACCCGACGATGTGGTCGGCCTCGAGCAGCGCCGTCTTGGCGCGTTCGGTCATCCCCTCGGCGTGGCCGGGACCCAGTCCGACGGCGGTTAGCTGGCCGGGATCGGCGTCGAAGTCCGCGACGGTGGCGCCGACCTCCTGTTCGTGGGAGTCGCTCTCGTCGTCGGAATTCGAGGCGCCGCACGTGCTCGAGGACGAAGAGCTACTCGAGGCACCGCACTTCGAACTCGAGTCATCGGCGGTGCTCGAGGAGCCGCCGCAGTTCGATCCCGAACTCGAGGCGTCGGTCTCGGTTTCGCTCGCGCCCGTCGACGCGCCGCATTCGGAAGTCGATTCGTCGTCAGTGTTGGTATCCGTGCTCATAGCTGTGATTAGAAATCCTCGACGTCGCGCCCGCCGCGGGGCGTGACGAGGTACGTTCGATCGTCGTTGCTCCAGGTCTCGGTCTCGTGGGTGCCGACGATCAGCGAGGTCCCCATCCCCGAGACCTTGTCGTCGTGGTCGGCGGCCTCGCCGAGGGTGGTGATGAACTCGCTCTCGCCGTTGCGACCGGCGTCGGCTCGGCCCGCGTCGTTGACGATCGCGACCCGGGCGTCGTCTGTCCGTTCCTCGCGAACGATCTCGACGGCCTTCTCGTAGTTGCGCCAGCAATTGTAGAGAACGATCACGAAATCCGAGATCGCCGCCGCGCGAAGCTTCTCCTCGATCTCGTCCCAGCCGCGCCACTTGTCGGACAGCGAGACGGTACAGAAGTCGTTACACAGCGGCGCACCGACGTTGGCCGCGCCGCCCAGCGCCGCCGTCATCCCCGGGACGATCTCGATCGGGACGTCAGTGGCGTCCTCTTCCTCGGCCATCTTGAAGATCAGGTCGGACTTGCCGTAGACGGAGGGATCCCCGCCCGAGACGTGGGCGACGTCTTTCCCCTCGCGGACGTAGTCGAACGCCGCGCGGGCGAGTTCGATCTGGCGGCCCATCGTCGAGCGGACGATCTCCTGTTCGAAACCGTCCTCGCGGGTGGCGATCCCCTCGTCGTCGGTTCGCTCCTCGCCCGGGATCGTCCCGTCGGCCCGCAGGAACTCCTGGTAGAGGCTCGAGGCGATGACGACGTCGGCGGTCTCGATGACCCGTTTCGCCTTCAGGGTCATGTGTTCGGGCAGTCCGGGGCCGATCCCGACGACCGAGAGGGTGCCGTGGTCGTCGGGGGTGCCGCCGTCTATCTCGGTCGCGACTGGGTCCGTAGCGTCGGAATCGGAGGCGTCCGAACTCATCGCCCGATCGCCACCGTGACCTCGTTTTCGTACCCTAGCTTCTCGAGCACCAGCTCCCGCTCGGCGCCGCCCGCGATCGCGCTGGCCTCCGAGACGCCGGGCCAGCCGATCAGCTCCTTGGACTTCGAGGGGGTCGGTCCCTCGTGGGCAAGCAGCGTCTCCTTGTCGAAGACCACGACCCCGAGGTCGAGTTCCTGCGCGGCCTCGAGCAGCCCCTCCTCCTCGGCCTTCCGGGTCGCGGTGGCGACGAACTCGACGTCCTCGAGGTCGTACTCGGTCCGCTCGAGGGCCTCCTCCCAGGCGGCGAGAAACGCGTCCTTGCTGGCGCCGGAGACGCTCCCGGTGCCGAGGACGACGCCCTCGTCCGTGTTGCGCTTGAGGACGGTGACGTCGTCGCCGACCAGCACGGCCCGCGGTCCCTCGAGCCGAGCGACGGGCCCGAGTTCGTCGTCGAGCACGGCGAGGTTCGTCTTGACTGTCGAGTCGCCGTTGACGACGTGGGCGTCCATCGCCTTGGCCTTCGACTCGACACCCTGCTTGCCCGCCGCCTCGCTGGCGGTGGTCATCGCCGGCACGGCGCCCATCGTCGCCAGGTCCTGAGCGACCTGGTTCGCGCCGTGGTGGCCGCCGGTGATCGGGATGGCCCAGGTCAGTTCCTCGTCGACGACACAGATCGCGGGATCCTCCCACTTGTCGTCGAGCAGGCCCGCGGTCTTGCGCATCGCGATCCCCGAGGCCATCAGGCCGACGAAGCAGTCGTACTCGCCCCAGTGGTCGGCGAAGACGTCGCCGTGGTACTCGAGGATCTCGATCGAGTCGTACCGATCCTCGAGTTCATCCCTGATCTCCTCGGCCGTCTCCATCTTGCGCTCGAAGGAGACGATCGCGATCTCCTCGGCGACTTCGCCGTCCGAATCGGGCGTCGAACAGTGGCCGCCGGAGTCCGTACTCGAGTCGTCCGTCCCGTCTGTGTTCTTGCTTCCTGAACTCATAGTGTAGCCTCCATCGTAGCAAATTTTCGCTGTCCACGCTCCATCGACCCGACCAGACCACCGCGCGGGTGGGACTGAAAGGGGCCAGCCCCGTCGGCGAAGGCGGCCGACGTAAGGACCGAAGGCCAACGGCCGAGGACCGCAGCGAGGCCCCCGAGTCGACGAGGCTGGGGGCTTTCACCGTGGTCGCGGTACCGCATCCGACTCTCCTCAGTCATCGCTCGCCTCCGGCTCGCTCGTGTTTTCGGTCGAGCTTCCCGAAGAACTCCGATTGGCCCAGTCGCCGTAGAGGTACGAGCGCTCGTAGCCCGCGCCGGTGACGGCGTCGCCGATGACGACCAGTGCCGAGGCCTGATAGCCCGCCTCTTCGACCTTATCGGCGATGTCGCCGATCGATCCGACGATCACGTCCTCGTCCGGCCAGGAGGCGTGGTAGATCACGCCGACCGGCGTCTCGGGATCGTGACCGTCCTCGAGCAGCCGATCCATCGTCTCCCGAACGGCGTGAGTCCCGAGATATATGCAGGTCGTCACGTCGCCCATCTCCACGAACTCGGAGATGTGGTCCTCCTCCTCGCTCAGGGTCTTCCCCTGGGGTCGAGTGAACGCGACGTGGTTCGCGACCTCGTTGAGCGTCAGCTGCGTCCGAAGCGTCGCGCTGGCCGCAAAGGCCGAGGTGACGCCCGGCACAAAGTAGGTCGGCACGCCCTCGTGCTCTAAGGCGTCCATCTGCTCGAGTGCGGCGCCGTAGATCGCCGGATCGCCGCTGTGCAGGCGAACCACGTTCCGGCCGTCCTCGTGGGCGTCCCGCATCAGCGGAATCAGTTCCTCGAGGTCCTTCCCCACGGAGTTGACGAGTTCAGCGTGGTTGCAGTAGGTCTCGAGCAGTTCGCTGTTGACCAGCGAGCCCGCGTGGACCACGAGGTCGCTCTCCTCGAGCAGCTCGCGCCCGGCGACCGTCAGCAGCCGCGGATCACCGGGACCGGCGCCGACGAAGGGGATCCCCGCCTGTTCGTCGCCCGCGCTGTGATCGAAGATTCGGTCGTCCAGTTCCTCCCGACGGCGGTCCCCCTGCGCGTCGATCGCGTTCTGGGGGTCACCGCCGTCTACGGCGTCGCCGTCCGTCTCGATCGTCTCACTCATCAGTACCAGTGCTCGCTACAGTCGCCGTGTTCACAGCCCTCGGCGCGCTCGAGGTCGACGAGCGCGCCGTCGGCGTCCGAATCCTCCGGCAGGGATCGAAACTCGACGCCTCGATCGCGGTCGGACGGCGGTTCGTCCCTCGGCGATCGCCCCGCGGCGGTCGGCTCGCTGCCGCCGTCCGCGATCGACTCGCCGCCCGACGACGCGCCGTCGGGATCGGCACCGTCGTCGCTCGAGGGATCGTCCGTCCCGTCGGTCCGGAACGCCGCCGTCGCCCGCTCGATCTCGAGGTCGGCCTTCTCGGCGTAGGCCAGCGTGTAGTAGTCCCGTTCGTCGATCTCGTCGGGGTCGTCGGTCACCACGGTCTCGCCCTGCTCCATGAACAGCCGGCGGCCGTAGGTCACCTCGTAGCCCGCCTCGACGAGCCCCGCGTGGGTCGCCGGTGCGTCGGTGACCTTGAACAGTACCATTCGATCGGGTCCCGTCGGGCTCGCCCCGCTGGCGGCCTCCCGGAGCGAGAGCCCCGCGCCGGCCTCGATCTCGACGCCCAGCGCGGTCGCGAAGGCGGTCACCGCGCTCACACCGGGGACGATCTCGAGGTCGACGTCGGGGTGGAAGGCGTCGATCGTCCGCCGCAGGTGGCCAAACGTCGAGTAGACGTTCGGATCGCCGAGCGTGACGAAGGCGACGTCGCCCTCCCGGGCGTTGGGCGCGATCTCCGCCGCGGCCTCCTTCCAGGCCGCCCGGAGCTTCTCCTCGTCTCTCGTCATCGGAAACTCGAGGTCGCCGATCCGCTCCTCGGGAACGTGCTCGAGCGCGACCGACCTGGACAGGCGGCCCGGCGAGTAGACCACGTCCGCGCTCTCGAGAATCCGCTTGCCGCGCACGGTCACGAGGTCGGCCTCGCCGGGGCCGAGCCCGACGCCGTAGAGGGTCATGTGTCGGCACCTCCGC
>NZ_JBLRWX010000113.1:0-9510 GCF_047921035.1 Natronococcus sp. | reverse complement strand
ACACGACCGGGGCAAGGTCGAGCGATGCCGCGATGCCGGTGCCCACGAGCGCGTAGTGGCTGTAGGGGTCGGTCTCGTTGGGCGCGATGGTGGCGATGGCAAGGGCGCCCACGCTCGCGTCGGCGCCCAGGCCCGCGAGGACCTCATGGAGGACCTCCACGAGCAGGTCGAGGCGAGCGTCGAGGCGGGTGCGACCCTCGAGTGCGGCGGCGAGCCCCTCGAGCGGGAGGGGTACTACTACCCGCCGACGGTGCTCTCGGCGCCCCCGCGGGACAGCCCCGCCGCCGACGAGGAGGTGTTCGGCCCGGCCGCGGCCGTCTTCCGGGTCGACGACGAGGGCGAGGCGATCGAGCTCGCCAACGACACCCGCTACGGGCTCGGCGGCTCGGTCTGGACCGAGGACCTCGACCGCGGGGAGCGACTCGCCCGCGAGGTCGAGGCCGGCTGCGTGTTCGTCAACGAGCTCGTCAAGTCCGACCCGCGCCTGCCCTTCGGCGGCGTGAAGGCCTCGGGGTACGGCCGCGAGCTCGCCGAGGAAGGGATCCACGAGTTCGTCAACCGTAAGACCGTCTGGGTCCAGTCGGCCGGCGCGGACGACGGCGTTCCCGACACGGAGTAGGCCGTCCCACGAAGGTACCAGACTCATGCGTCCCGGGCGAGTCGAGTGAGCCGTGCCAACAGCATCCGATCTACTCGTCGACTGCCTCGAGGCCGAGGACGTCGAGTACGTCTTCGGGCTCCCGGGCGAGGAGGTCGAGGACCTGCTCTTCTCGCTTCGCGACTCCTCGATCGAGTTCGTCCCGACCCGCCACGAGCAGGGCGCGGCGTTCATGGCCGACGTCTACGGGCGGCTCACCGGCGACGCCGGCGTCTGTCTCTCGACGCTGGGGCCCGGCGCGACGAACCTCATCACGGGCGTCGCCGACGCCCAGCTCGACAAGAGCCCCGTCGTCGCGATCACCGGTCAGGGCGGGCGAGAACGGCTCCACAAGGAGAGCCACCAGGCGCTCGACGTCGTCGACGTCTTCGAACCGATCGTCGAGTGGAACGCCCAGATCGCCGAACCCGAGATCGTCCCCGAGTCGGTCCGCAAGGCGTTCAAGCTCGCCGAACTCGAGAAACCCGGCGCCACCCACCTCGAGTTCCCCGAGGACGTCGCGAGCGAGGAAATCGACGCGGAGCCGATCCCCGTCCGCGATCCGGTTCGCCGTCCCGATCCCGACGAGGCGTCGGTCGAGCGGGCCGCGACGCTGCTCGAGGACGCCGAGCGGCCGCTCCTGCTGGCGGGCAACGGCGCGGTCCGCACTCCGGCGGCGGACGGCATCCGCGGGCTCGTCGACCGACTCGAGCTGCCCGTCGTCGCGACCTACATGGGGAAGGGTGCGATCTCCGACCGCGAGCCCGCCTCGCTGCTGACCCTCGACTCCGGGCCCGACGACGAGGCCGCGCGATCGATCGAGCGGGCCGACTGCGTGATCGCGGTCGGCTACGACATCGCCGAACACGACCCCGAGGGGTGGAACCCGGACTGCGAGAAGCGGATCGTCCACGTCGACCACGAGCCCGCGGAGGTCTACCGCCACTACAACCCCGACGTCGAGGTCGTCGCCGACGTCGGCGCGGCCCTGGACGCGATCGGCGACCGGCTCCCCCCGGAGTCGTGTTCGCTGTGGTGTCGCGACGCCCACGATCGAATTCTCGAGGCGACCACTCGAGCGCCCGAGGACGCGGATCCGATCTCGGTCCGCAACGCCCTCCCCTTGCTCCGGGAGGCGACGGCCGACGAGGACGTCCTCGTCTCCGACGTCGGCAGCCACAAGATGGCCATCGCGCAGTCGTACCCGACCTACGAACCGAACACCTGCGTGATCTCGAACGGGCTGGCGAGCATGGGGATCGCCGTCCCGGGCGCGCTCGCGGCGGATCTCGCGACCGACGCGAACGTCGTCGCGGCCACTGGCGACGGCGGGTTCCTGATGAACGCCGCCGAGATCGAGACCGCGAGCAGACTCGACTGCGAGTTTACGATCGTCGTCTTCGTCGACGACGACTACGGGCTCATCTCGGAGAAACAGCTCGAACACCGCGGCGAGTACACCGGCACCGCGCTCTCGAACCCGGATCTGGTCGCGTTCGCCGAGAGCTTCGGGATCGAGGCCCGCCGTCCCGAGAGCTGGGACGAAATCGGTCGTGCGTTCCGGGAAACCGTTCCGTCGGACGAGCTTTCGCTGATCGAGGTTCGGCTCGAGCCGTAGCCCGGCTCGGGGTCGCCGAGCGAGCGACCGAGTCGGCCGCGGATGACGCTCTCTCGCCGGATCGACCGTTTCGGATTCGGCGCTTCTCCTGCAAACCCTAGTCATTACTACATCGAAATTGACGGGAAATTATGGCGATCGAGGCCGCGTTCGACGTCCCGGGGAAGCGGTTTCCGCTGGCGTGCGTGCTCGAGGAACTCCCCGACGCGACGGTCGAACTCGATCGGGTCGTGCCGACGAACGGGGAGACGATCCCCTACTTCTGGCTGCGCGATCCGGACGTCGAGTCGTTCGACCCGGACGCGGTCTCGCACCCGGATCTCCGGGCGATCGACGTCGTCGACACCGTCGGCGAGGGGGCGCTGGCGGTTCTCGAGCGACGGGGCGACGAGGGCTCGATTCCCGACCTCGTCCTCCTGGACCTGAACCTACCAGACACCAGCGGGGAGACCGTCCTCGAGCGGATCCGATCCTCGACGACGCTTCGGCGGCTCCCGGTGATCGTCCTCTCGAGTTCGAACGCCGACGAGGACGTCGAGAGCTGCTACCGCGCCGCCGCCAACGCCTCCCTCACGAAGCCGATCGCACCCGACGACCTCGTCTCGATGATCGAGAGCCTCGAGACGTTCTGGTTCGAGCACGTTCGGCTCCCGTCGCAGTAGGCCGGCCCGTTCCGGCGGTATTCCTTTGCCCGTTCGTGCGTTCAGGGCGGAACGTGTTCCACGGCGAGGAGTTCTGGCTCGTGCGCTTTCTCTTCCAGCGCGGGCTGGCCCTGCTGTACCTGCTCGCCTTTCTCGTCGCCGCCGTCCAGTTCCGGCCGCTGGCCGGCGAGAACGGCCTGTTCCCCCTCGAGTGGTACGTCGAGGGCGTCGAGTTCCGGGAGCGACCCAGCCTCTTTTATTTCGTCTCCAGCGACCGCGCGATCGGGATCGCCGCCTGGACCGGGGTCGGCCTCTCCGCGCTGGCGCTGTTCGCCGTCCCGTACCAGCTTCCCGACGGGTACGCGACGCCCGCCTCGATGGCGCTGTGGGCGACGCTGTGGCTGCTGTACCTCTCCTTCGTCAACGCTGGTCAGCTCTTCTACGGCTACGGCTGGGAGTCGATGCTGCTCGAGACGGGGTTCCTGGCGATCTTTCTGGGCGCCGGCTCGACCTCGCCGCCGGCGGTCGTCTTCCTCCTGCTCCAGTGGGTGCTCTTTCGCAACATGTTCGGTGCCGGGCTGATCAAGATCCGCGGCGACGACTGCTGGCGCGACCTCTCCTGTATGGACTACCACTACGAGACCCAGCCGATCCCCAACCCCGTGAGCTGGTTCGCCCACCATCGCTCGAAGCTGTTCCACCGCCTCGAGACGCTCGGCAATCACGTCCTCGAGCTCGCGGTGCCGTTTCTCTACTTCGCTCCTCAGCCGGCCGCGGCGCTGGCCGGCGCGGCGACGATCGGGTTCCAGGGCTGGCTGATGGTCACCGGCAACTTCGCCTGGCTGAACGCCTTGACGATCGTACTGGCGATTTCGACCTTCAGCGACGGGATCCTCGAGACGCTGCTCCCGGTGACGGCGCCGGCGACGACTGCGACGCCGCTCTACCTCGAGGCAGCGGCCGTCCTCGTCGCCGTGGTCGTCCTCGCACTGAGTTTCTACCCGATCCGGAACATGCTCTCGGAACGGCAGGCGATGAACACCGCGTTCGACCCGCTCCATCTGGTCAACACCTACGGCGCGTTCGGCTCGGTCACCCGGGATCGCTACGAACTCGTGATTCAGGGGACGGCCGACGAGCGGGTCACCGAGGATACGGAGTGGGAAACCTACCGGTTCGAGGGGAAGCCGACCGATCCCGGTCGGCGACCGCCCCAGATCGCTCCCTCCCACCTGCGGCTGGACTGGCAGCTCTGGTTCGCGGCCATGTCGCCGACCCCGCGTCGCAGCCCGTGGGTGCTGCGACTCCTCGGGCGGCTGCTCGAGGAGGACGAACCCACGCGCTCGCTGCTGGCCGAGGACCCTTTCGAAGGGACCGACGACTCCCCCGAGCGGATCCGCGTGCTCCGCTATCGCTACCGGTTTACGACCCCCGAGGAGCGCGCCGAGACGGGCGACTGGTGGCACCGGGAACGGGTCGGCACCTACGTCGGTCCGGTCTCGCTCGAGGAACTGCGCGTTCGGCGGTTCCGGTCGTAGAACGAACGCCCGCTTCGAAGGGGTCGGACCGGCCGAATCGTCCGAAGCGCTCGGAACCCAACCACTCGGGTTAGTGAGATATTTATCCGGAAGGATCCGTGAGAGGAACCCGCACGGTCCGAAGAACGAACCGGTAACTACCGACTAACGTCCGGAAACAACTACATAACAATGTCCGTGACTTCCATCGATGTGGATATGAGCGGAGAGATCACGGTCGGCCTGACTGACGGGCGAGAGATTACGGTCGACGAACTGACGGTGCTGGATCGGGACAACGGCGAGTGGATTCGGTGCGTGCGCTCCGAGCCGAGTCGACGGATGTCGTTCGACGAGACGACGACGTACTACCACCTCGAGCGCGACGTCGACTACGTCCTCGCGGAGGGCGAGGACGACCGGGCGGTCCACGACGTCGTCGACCGCCGACCGCAGCTCGCCGCCGCACCGGCGGAGACCGCTCGCCGATGATCGAGCTTCCGAGCCTGACCGCCCTGTTGATCGGTAGCGGCGCGTACCTCGTGGCGGTCGCCGCCGTCCTTCGGTCGCTGGGACGAGCGCGGACGTCCAGCTGGCGAGCCGAGCGCTCGGGCGAACGCACGCCGGAGAACGAGGTTTCGTCGTAGCCCGCGGTCGGGCGCGTAACGTCGAACGACCGATCGAGCGCGACGGCGCTTACTCCTCCCGTCGGACCGGCGGGGTCTTCGAGAGGTACTGCCCCCAGAAGTCGCGGTTGTCGGCTACCCGTCGGTACCCACCCTCTCGGAGGCGCTCGTAGTCCTCGAAGTTCCGCAGGAACCCGACGGTCTCTCGCACGACCCCGGCGTCGTCGACGCGAGCGAGCCCTTCCTCGAGCGAGGCGCCACAGGAGTAGACCGCGTCGTCGGTCACCAGGTGCGAACACTCCTCGTAGTCCTCGGGCAGCCGCTCGCGCAGCTCCGGGGTGAGGCCGGTGAAGCCGACGACGCGGACGTCGGTCCGGTCGTCGAAGAACTCCGCCCACCACGTACAGAAACCGCAGTCGTCGTCGAAGACGAGCGTCGGTTCGGTCATCCTATCGAAAATCTTCGAGGTCGGATCACTTAGCTTCTCGGCCGACGGGCCCGAGATACTTGATCCGGGCGCCCGATCGGTCGGTATGGAGCGATTCGTCGGACTGATCGTCGCCGGCGGGCTCGCCCTCGTCGCCGGGCTCTGGCTGCTCGCGCTCCTCGAGTCGGGGGCGGTGGGCTGGATGCTGGGACTCGCGCTGACACTTCTCGGGACGGCTGGGTTAGGCGGCGGGATCGCGAGCGCCCTCGAGTTCGAGGCCGGGCGGTAGCCGTGGACCGACAGTCGCCGTCCCTCGAGGAGGGACACCGGACCCGGTCGGGTCCGTGAGAGCGCGATCCGACACTCGCCGTGTCGCTCGAGCCGACAGTCTCGACGCCGGAACGCTCTTGGTGCCGACGGCCGATTCCGAACCATGAGCGCGCGGTCGCTGACCGAGCCCGAGGTGCTGGCCGGCGCCAAGGGTCGACTCTTTCCGAACGGGGACGGGCCCGCCTACGCGGTCGCGGACACGCAGTTCGCCCGCGAGGAGTGGCTCCCCGGACGAGCCGTCGATCCCGACGTTCGCGACCGGCTGGCGCCGTTCAACCACGTCCGGATCGGCGGCGGCTACCCGGATCTCGTCGGCGTCGGACGCCTCGAGCCGGAGCTCGTGGCCGTCGACCGCCTCGGCGACGAGCCGCCGCTGGTCGCCGTGGAGGCCAAAGGGTACGCGAGCGGCGGTGTCGACACCCAGCGCGGGATCGTCCAGGCGTACGACCGCCTCGGGGAGGCCAACGCGGCCTACCTCGCCGCGCCCGCGGCCGCCGTCTCCGAGACCGACCGAACGCTGGCGCGGGAGCTGAACGTCGGCGTCCTCGCGGTCGAGCCCGACGGCGGGGTGGCGCCGCTCGAGGTGCCGCGCGTGGTCGGGAGCAAGACGACGACCGAGGCGACGGCGATCCGGTTCCAGGCGAGCGCGCAGGGCGTCGCGGACCAGTCGTTCGGCCTGAACCACCCGAAGAACTATCTGGGGTATCCGCTGGCCCACTACGCCGACGGCGACACCGAGACGCTGCTGGCGACGTACGACGTGGTCGGCGCTGTCGACGACGCCCGACGGGGCGCCGCGTTCCTCGGACTGATCGAGGCGGCGCCGGGCGGGACCGAACTGACGTCGCTCGGCGAGGAGGTCGTCCGGTTCGCGAAGCGCAACTACGGGACGGTCGAGGGCGCCCTCGAGGAGTTCGAGGAGTGGTACCGCTCCCGGAAGCGGTTCGTCGACCTGGCGCCGTCCTGGGGACAACTCGCTCGTCGGGTCGTCTTCGACTACCCCGCGACCGAGCTGCTCGTGACCGAACTCCAAGGGCTCCACCGGGACGGCAACCGCGAGCCGTCGCTCGTCGAGTTCGTCACCTACCTCCACGAGCTGCACCCGACGTTCGCCGTAGAGCTGTTCGTCCGGGGCGACCGGAGGGTTCGAGACCGTGCGCTGACGACGGAGGGCGAGCTCCGCCGGGAGGCCCTCGAGGACGGCGCGACCTACCACGCCCCGACGGTGTTCCAGTTGAAGACGATGCTGTACCACGTCGGGATCCTCACCGAGCGCGGTCGCGAACCACACCGGCTCGAGCCGACCCGCGACGTCTGGGCGCTTCGCGAGTCGGTCTGAGGCGGACCGGTAGCGTCTCCGTACCGCGACGGTCGCGGTCGACGACCGACACGACGTCGCTCTCGGCCATCGAAAGCGTCCCATCCGACGTGACTCCCGGAACCGCCCCTCGAGAAAGCGCCGTCTAGAGACCGTTCTCCGGCCTATACTTATACTACCGAGAGTGTCACCGGCAATTATGCGCGTAGCCGGGTGGACGGACGGACGGTGGGAATCGAACGCGAGGACGAACCGACCGGGTGATCGACCGTGACCGACGAGTACCCGATCGCGACGGGCGGCTCGTTTCCGGGGAAAGACCGGGTGCTGACCGAGTTCGAGCGGATGCTCGACGGCGACGCGCGGCTGACGATGGGCGAGCACTGCCGAGCGTTCGAGCGGGAGTTCGCCGACTACGTCGGCCGCGAGCACGGGATCGTGACCAACTCGTGTACATCCGCCCTCGAGACGGTGTTTCGCGCGCTCGAGGGGCGCGGCGGGGAGGTGATCGTCCCGATCCAGACGTTCGCCGCGAACGCCTCGTCGGTGCTGACCGCGGGCTACGAGCCCCGGTTCGCCGACATCGAGCCCGACGATCACAATATCTCGCTCGAGTCCGTCGCCGAGCTGATCGGCGACGACACCGCGGCCGTGGTCGCCGTCCACTTCGCGGGCAACGTCTGCGAGCGGACGGCCGAGCTCCGGGAGCTCTGCGAGGCCCACGACGCCGTCCTGATCGAGGACTGCTCGCACGCACACGGCGCGACGATCGACGGGCAGCCGGCCGGCAGCATCGGCCACGCGGCGTGTTTCTCCTTCTACGCGACGAAGGTGCTGACGACCGGAGAGGGCGGGATGGTGCTCACCGACGACGCGTCCCTCGCGCGACGGGTGGCGACGATCCGCAACCGGGGGCTCGATCCCGAAAGCGGCGACTCCCGGTTCACGGAGCTCGGGAGCAACTACCGTCTCTCCGAGTTCGCGGCCGTCCTCGGGCGGAGCCAGCTCGAGCACGTCGAGGCGTTCGTCGCCTCCCGTAACGAGCTCGCCCGGATCTACGACGATCGGCTCTCGGAACTCGCCGAGCAGGGGATCGCCGAGCCGATCTCGCCGCCGCCGACCGTCCGCTCGAGCTACTGGCGCTACCCGGTCGCGCTCGAGTCCGGCTGCGACCGGACCCGCGTTCGGGAGCTTCTCGAGGCCGAGGGGATCACGATCGACTGGGCGTACGATCCCCCGCTACACCGCCAGCCGTTCGTCACCGATCGGTACGACACCGACGGGGTCGCGCCCGAGGGCACCGCGGCGATGGGCCGACACGTCTGTCTCCCGATCCACCGGGACCTCTCGCTCGAGGACGCGAAACACGTCGGCGAGCGCGCGGTCCAGGCGATCCGTCGGGCGCGATCGGAGCCGACGACCGCAAAACGGGGCTACGAGAGTCGGTAGACGGCGGCCTCGTACGGCCGCAGCCGGATCGAGTCGTCGAGCGTCGGCCCCTCCGCGTAGTTGCCGAACAGCCGGTCGGCCCCGGTCGCCTCGAGGTCGAGTTCGATCTCCGGTCGCTCGTCGAAGAAGTTACAGACGACGAGCAGCCGCTCGCCCTCGAGGCTGCGCTCGTAGGCGAACACCTCGGGATGGTCGGCACACAGGAGTTCGTACTCCCCGTAGACGAGCGTCTCGTGTTCCTCGCGGAGTTCGAACAGCTCGCGGTAGTAGTGCCAGATCGAGTCAGGGTCCGCGCGGGCGGCCTCGACGTTGATCTCGTCGTAGTTGTCGGTGACGCCGATCCAGGGCTCGCCGTCGGTGAAGCCGGCGCGGTCGTCGTCGGCCCACTGCATCGGGGTCCGGGCGTTGTCCCGCGAGCACTCCTCGAGCACCGGACGGACCTCCTCGAAGGAGTCGTACCGATCGCTCTCGAGGGCCTCCTCGAGGAAGTTTCGGGCCCAGACGTCCTCGACGTCGGCGGGGCCCTCGAAGCTCGTATTCGTCATTCCGATCTCCTGGCCCTGGTAGAGAAACGGCGTCCCCCGGAGGGTACACAGCACCGTCGCGAGCATCTTGGCGGACTCCTCGCGGTACTCGCCGTCGTCGCCGAACCGGGAGACGGTGCGGGGCTGGTCGTGGTTGCTGAAGTACAGGCAGTTCCACCCCTTCTCGGCCAGGGCGTTCTGCCAGCGGGTGACGATCCCCTTGAGTTCGACCAGATCGAGGTCGATGGGATCGTACTTCCCGCCCTCGCCGCGGTCGACGTTCATGTGCTCGAAGTGGATCGCCATGTTGAGCGCCCGATCGTCGCCGACGTACGCCGCGGCGTCTTCGGCCTCCATCCCGACCGTCTCACCGACGGTCATCGCGTCGTGGTCGGCCAGGGCCTCCTCGTACATCTCCCCTAA
>NZ_JBLRWX010000112.1:0-9768 GCF_047921035.1 Natronococcus sp. | reverse complement strand
CCCAGCGATCAGTTCGCATGCATACGTAGCGATTCAGCCGGCTCGAGTTCACGACTGAGCGAAGAAGCCGCAGTACCAGCTACTACAACCCCTCGAGCGAGCGGAGCTTCTGCTCGACCGCCGGTGGCGCGGCGCTGGGACCGTCGCGGACCCGGTGGTCGGGAATCAGGATCGGCGCGGGATTGTTATCCAGCGCCGTCCGAACCAGGGTGAGATCCTCGTTGTCCTCGTGATCGAGCTCCGGAGTCATCCGCGCCAGCGTGCGGACGTCGACCTGGTCGCCGTACGGGATCTCCCGAACCCGTTCCAGTACCGCTCGCTGGTCGGTCGGCATCGTCAGTGCAACCTGGACGTCGTCGAACTCGATCTCCTCGAACCCGTCGAGGTACTCGAAGATCCGCTCGAGGACCGAGTGGTCGTCCTCGGCGTCGTCCTCGGGCGTCTCGGGGAACGTAACCCGCAGCACCCGTCCGCTCGCGACGCCGACCTGCACGTATCGGTCGAAGTACGACGACTCCCGCGCGTAGATCCCGGCGTCGGTGACATCCTCCATGGTCGCCGGTACGAACGGCGGGCTTGAATATTCGCCGGTCGATCCGGCGTCGCGGACGCAAGCCTTATGTACATAACAGTACGTCGATGTACAATAATGAACTCTCCGACGGAGCTCGCACCCGAAGTGCGGTCGATCCTCGAGGCCGCCGGGGAGCGATCGAACGCCGATCGAGACCGGCTCTCGGTCGATGCGCGGTCGCTTCCCGACGCGCTGGCTCGAGCGGAGCGCGAGGGCCGGGTGCCGATCATCGCCGAAGTGAAGCCGACGAGTCCGACCGCCGACGGAACGCGCGCGGACGACCCCGTCGAACTCGCCGAGGCGATGGTCGCCGGCGGCGCGGCGGCGATCTCGGTGCTGACCGAACCCGACCACTTCGGCGGCTCGGCCGAGGCCCTCGAGCGAGTACGGGCGGCCGTCGACGTTCCGGTCCTGCGGAAGGACTTCGTGCTCGAGGAAGGCGGGATGGACGTCGTCGAGGCCGACCTCCTCTTGCTCATCGCGCGGTTCGTGGACGATCTGGAGGAACTGGTGACGGCCGCCCGCGACCGGGGGTTCCAGCCCCTCGTCGAGGTCCACGACCGCGAGGAGCTCGAGGACGCCCTCGAGGCGGGCGCCGAGATCGTCGGCGTGAACAACCGGGATCTGGCGAAACTCGAGGTCGATCTCGGAACGTTTGAATCCCTCAGTCCCCACGTTCCCGACGACGTGACGCTGATCGCCGAGAGCGGCGTCTCGACCCCCGAGGACGTCCGTCGGATGCGCGAGGCGGGCGCCGACGCCCTGCTGGTCGGCAGCGCGATCATGGACCACGACGGCGCGGGCGACGTGACCGAGAACACGCGACGACTCGCGGAGGCGACACAGGAGACACCCAATGAGTAAACCGGAGCGAAACCGCGACCGAGACAGCGAGGCAACGTTCGGCGAGTACGGCGGCCAGTACGTCCCCGAGGCGCTGATGCCCGCCCTCCAGGAACTCGAGGACGCCTACGAGCGCTACGTCCTCGCAAACGAGGACGGCTTCATGGACGAGTTCCGCGAGCGGATGCGGGACTTCGGCGGGCGGCCGACCCCCCTCCAGCGCGCGGATCGGCTCAGCGAGCGCTACGACCGGGAGATCTACCTCAAGCGCGAGGATCTGCTCCACGGCGGGGCCCACAAGCTCAACAACGCGCTCGGTCAGGTGCTGCTGGCCAAGTACATGGGCAAAGAACGGATTGTCGCCGAGACCGGCGCCGGCCAGCACGGCACCGCCACGGCGATGGCTGCGGCCCACCTCGATATGCCCTGCGAGATCTACATGGGCCGGACCGACATCAACCGCCAGCGGCCAAACGTCTACCGGATGCGGATGAACGGCGCCGAGGTGAACCCGGTCACCGCCGGCTCCGGCACCCTGAAGGAGGCGATCAACGAGACGATGCGCGACTGGGCGACGACCGTCGAGACGACCCACTACGTGATCGGCTCGATCGTCGGCCCGCACCCGTTCCCCAAGCTCGTCCGTGACTTCCAGTCGGTGATCGGCCGGGAAGCTCGGGAGCAGATCCGAGAGAAGGCGGGTCGGCTCCCCGACAGCGTCCTCGCGTGTGCGGGCGGCGGCTCGAACACGATCGGGGCGTTTCACGAGTTCGTTCCCGACTGCGCGGACCCACGGTTCGCGAACGAATCGAGCGGGCGCAGCCCGCGAGACGGGAGCGTCGACCTCGTTGCCGTGGAGGCCGGCGGCTCGAGCCTCGAGATCGACGAGGAAAACGCGCTGGCACCGAACTCCGCGACGCTGTCGACGGGCACCGACGGTGTGCTCCACGGCGCGATGACCAAGCTGCTCCAGAGCACGGACGGCCAGATCGTCGAGTCACACAGCGTCAGCGCGGGACTCGACTACGCCGGTGTCGGCCCCGAACTCTCCCACCTCGTCGACACCGGGCGGGTGACGCCCGTCAGCGTTCCCGACGAGGCGGCACTCAACGGCTTCCACCGGCTCTCGAACCTCGAGGGGATCATTCCGGCGCTGGAGTCGAGTCACGCGCTCGGCTATCTGGAACAAGAGCACGAACAGCTCGGCGACCTCGTGATCGTCAACGTCTCCGGCCGGGGCGACAAGGATCTCGAGACGGTGCTCGAGGAGACCGAGAAGCGCGACCTCGAGGCTGCGCCCGACGTGGAGGTGTTCGACCGACAATGACCGACGAACCGACGACCGCCGACAGCGACATCGAGGCCGCCATCCGCGAGAACCATCCCGCGCTGATTACCTACATCACGGCGGGCGACCCCTCGCTCGAGAACACGAAGGCGTACGTCGAGGCCCTCGACAGGGGCGGGGCGGACCTGATCGAACTCGGCCTCCCGTTCTCGGAGCCGATCGCGGAGGGGCCGACGATCCAGGCGGCGATCAACCGCGCCCTGGATGCGGGCACGACCCCCGAGGGCTTCTTCGAGCTGGTCGACGACCTCGAGACCGAGGCGCCGCTGCTGGTGATGACCTACTACAACATGCTGTTGCAGTACGGAACCGGAGGCGCGGACGTTCGGCCGTTCGTCGAGCGCGCCGCCGAGGCCGGGCTCTCCGGGATCATCGTCCCCGACCTGCCCGCCGAGGAGGCCGACCCGCTGCGGGCGGCCTGCGACGAGCACGGACTCGATCTGGTCTTCATCGTCGCGCCGACGACCGAGGGCGAGCGCCTCGAGACCATCATGTCCCAGGTGTCGGGCTTCGCCTACGTCCAGGCCCGCCTGGGCACGACGGGCGCGCGGGCGGACGTCTCGAACGCGACCCACGACAGCCTGACGCGCCTCGAGGAGTACGACGTTCCGAAGGCGGTCGGCTTCGGCGTCAGCGAGGGCGACCACGCCGCGGAGATAATCGAGGCCGGCGCCGACGGCGTCATCGTCGGCAGCGCCCTGGTCGACATAATAGCCGAACACGGCGAGGGCGACGCCCCCGCGGCCGACGCCCTCGAGGCCAAAGCCGCGGAGCTCAAACGCGGCGCCCGCCGGGGTGCCGGGGTAGATGTACCGGAACCAGAACAGCCATAACCACCTGATTGCTAGACACTCGCAATGACCACAGGCACCGACGCACGACTCGAGCGGATCGGTACAGACGGATCGTACGTAATCGTCCCGATGGACCACGGTCTCACGATGGGGGCCGTCCAGGGGCTGAAAGACATCGAATCGACCATCGATGGCGTGACACGCGGCGGCGCGGACGCCGTCCTCACACAGAAGGGGATCGCCCCCCGCGTCCACGACAACAAGAACGGCAAGGGGTACATCGTCCACCTCAACGGGTCGACGACGATCGGCCCGGACGAGCAGGACAAACGAGTAACTGGGACCGTCGAGGAGGCGATCCGGGCCGGCGCCGACGCCGTCTCGTTCCACATCAACGTCGGCTCGGACTACGAGCCCGACCAGACCAGCCAGCTCGCGGAGATCACCGCCGAGGCCGATCGGTTCGGCATCCCCGTCCTCGCGATGGCCTACGCCCGCGGCCCGGGAATCGACTCGGCCGACCCCGAGTCGCTCGGCCACGCCGTGCGCCTCGCCGAGGAGGTCGGTGCCGACGTCGTGAAGACGGGCTACAGCGGCGACGCCGACAGCTTCGAGCACGTCGTCGAGTCGACCCGGCTCCCGGTCGTCATCGCCGGCGGCTCGCGGGGCACCGACCGCGAGACCCTCGAGATGGTCCGCGGCGCCATGGACGCCGGCGGCGCCGGCATCTCGATGGGGCGTTCGATCTTCCAGCACGAGGACCCCGAGGCGATCGCGACGGCGGTCGCCGGGATCGTCCACGACGACCTCTCCGTCGACGAGGCGCTGACCGAGTCGGGGCTGGCGCTCGAGGTCTGATCGGCTCGAGACCTCGTTCGACCGTTTCACGCGTGTTCGAACCCCCTCCCACGCGGACCGGTCCCTTTTTCGGAGTTACTGTCAGCGTGTAGATAATCGCTATCTCCGTGCGGCGCCTCCGTTCGCCCGGAGAGTTCCATGAGCACACCAACCACCGAACCCGGAACCTACTCGTTACAGAAGGGCTGGCGGACGCTCGCACTCGCGGGGGGCGTCGTCGCGCTGCTCGGCCTGCTCGCGATACTACTACCGCTCGCGACCGGCATCGCGATCACGTACCTCGTCGGCGCCCTGCTGGTCGGCGGCGGAATCGTCCACGCCGGACACGCGTTCACCGCTCGCGGCTGGCGGGGATCGCTGTGGCAGGTCGCGCTCGCAGCGGTGTCGATCGGTTCCGGGTTGCTTCTCCTCGTCAATCCGGTCCTGGGGCTGCTCAGCCTGACGATTCTGGCCATCGCCTACCTGCTCGTCGACGGCATCGCGGAACTCGCGGCGAGCCTGCAGATGGACGGCGAAACCGGGCGCGGCTGGATCGCAGCGAGCGGCGTGACCTCTCTCGTCCTCGCGGGACTCCTCTGGATCGGATTCCCCGCCGACGCGGCCTGGGCGATCGGGTTGCTCGTCGGGATCAGTCTCCTGATGACCGGGCTCTCGATGGTCGCGGTCGCTTACGGCGGCCGCCGTCTCGATGAGGACGTCGCCGGCGCGACCGAACCCCGGGGCGCCTGACCGGGAATCGATTTTCGATCACCGTCGGATTCCGAGCGGACCGTCTCGAGCAGTTCCCCGACGACCGCCGAGCCGACGCGCTCGGCGTTGTCGATCGCCAGCGCGAGACTCGCCGCGGATCCGTCGAAGCTCTCTTCGACCGCCTCGCCGGGCGCCGGGCGGTCGTAGTTGGCGATTGCGCGTACGCTCAGGTAGCGCTCGAGCAGGTCGAACACGCCGACAGCGGCCGAACCTGGGAGACCGCAAGCGGGTTCGGGGGCGCGAAGGCCGCGCTCGGCGAGGACTGGTGAGCGGAGCGCGGAACACTTATCCGGAGACCGAGTACAGGTCCAGCCATGGGAATACTCGATCTGATGTTCGGGCGGTCGGGCGAGGGCCAGCAGGGAATCGAGGGCCACTCCTACAAGCTCCCCGAGGAGAGCCACGAGTTCGTCTACCCCGTCGCCGTCCGCCGGATCGAGCTCGAGGCGCTCGCGGAGCTGCTGGCGGCAGACGAGGCGGCGCCGTCGCTGGCCGACAACGCCGACGAGCTTCAGGACACCTTCGACGACCTCTTCGACGGGCGGGGGCCCGACGCGACCGATATCGCCGCAAAGGAGCAGGCCGCCCGCTCGACGGTCGAGGCAGTCCTCGAGACCTGGCGCGATCAGGTTCCCGAGGAGGACGACGGGCTCGGTGTCGTCTACGTCCAGCAGGCCGAGTTCGAGGCGATCCGATCGTTCGTCAAGCGCTGCAAGCAACGCGACGACCCCGGCGGCGAGTTCGAACTCCCGGAGTCGCTGCCCGCGGTCGCGGCCCTGCTCGCGCGACTGGACGAGGCCACTGACAGCCGGTACCGCGCGGTCGTCCACACCGATCTGTTGCCCGAGGCGTAGTCGCCCGTCTCCCGGAACGGGTCAGACGATCGACTCGAGCGCCTCGAGTCGATCGAGTTCGTACGTCGGCTCGTGCTCGCGGGCGACGTCGTCGCGGCCGACGTCGATCCACGCCGAATCCAGCCCCATCGCGTTGGCGCCCGCGACGTCTGCTCGCAGGGAGTCGCCGACGTGGATCGCCCGCTCCGGACTCGCCTCGAGGGCGCCCAGCGCCCGTTCGAACGGCGCGGCGTCGGGTTTCGGGTAGACCCCGGCGTTTGGGTCGGTGTAGACGCGGACGTCGAAGGCGTCCTCGATGCCGAGCGCGCGGAGCTTTTGAATCTGGGTCTTTCGGCCGCCGTTGGTGATCAAGCCGACTCGGCCGCGCTCGCGGGCGTGCTCGAGGGCGGCCTCGGCGCCGGGGCGAAACCGGACGGCGGTGGGGTCCTGGACCTCGAGGTACCGCTCGGCAAGCGAGGGTGCGAGCGCGGGGTCGGCGTCGGCCCGGTCGGCGACTTCGGCGAACAGCTCGGCGTAGAACTCCTCGGCAGTCCCGACCGTCGGCAAGGCGGGAACGGCCGCACGGAGATCGTCGGGGGTGCAGAAGGGGTTGCGGTCGACGCCCTCGAAGGCCCGCTCGAGCACCGCGGCGGGATCCTGCGTGGGCTCGCAGAGCGTGCTGTCGAGATCGAAACAGATCGCGTCGTAGGCAGCCATCTGGCTCCTCGTACGGTGCCGAGCGTTCTGAACGTTTCGTCCCGTGACAGGGGGGAACTCGGTGCACAGCCGGGGACGTCGGCTCGACCTTTCGATCCCCACGACTGCTGTCGGATCCGCCACGTTCAAGCCGTTGCCCTTCGAGACTCGAGCTATGACGAGAGCTGTCTGGGTCAAAGCCGACGACGCCGTCGGCGACTGGGACGCCCGCCGCGCACGGATCACGGCCGCGCTCGAGGCGGGCGCGGACTGGGTACTGGTCGACGAGGACGACGTCGAGCGCGTCCGCGAACTCGGCGAGATCAACGTCGCGGCGTTTCGAACCGACGGGGACGTTACCCTGGTCGACGACGTCGACGTCGTCGACGCCGAGGCCGAGTCGAAGCCGACGGCCGAGCCCGACGCCATCGTCGTCGGCAAGAACGGCGAGGGCGACGGGACGATCGATCCGCCGACCGACCTCTCGGGCTCGGCCGACCTCTCGACGCTGCGCCGCGAGGGCGAACTCGACCGGGCCGCGTACGTCCGCATCCTCGGGACGGAGTACGAGGCGTTCGCCGAGTCGGCCGCCCAGGAGGCCGACCACACGATCGTCGTCGGCGAGGACTGGACGATCATCCCGCTGGAGAACCTGATCGCGCGGATCGGCGAGGAGACGGAACTCGTCGCCGGCGTCACCGACGCCGACGAGGCCAGAACCGCCTTCGAGACGCTCGAGATCGGCGCCGACGCCGTCCTGCTGGATTCCGACGACCCCGACGAGATCCGCCGCACCGTCGAGGTCCGCGAGGCCGCCGAGCGCGAGTCCCTGGAGCTGGAGTACGCCGAGGTGAAAGACGTCGAGCAGATCGGCAGCGCCGACCGGGTCTGCGTCGACACCGGCTCCCTGCTCGAGCACGACGAGGGGATGCTCGTCGGCTCGATGGCCCGCGGGCTCGTGTTCGTCCACGCCGAGACCGCCGAGTCCCCCTACGTCGCCTCCCGCCCGTTCCGGGTCAACGCGGGCGCGGTCCACGCCTACGTCCGCACGCCCGACGGCGGGACGAAGTATCTGTCAGAGCTGCAGAGCGGCGACGAGGTCCAGATCGTCGACACCGACGGCAACACCCGCGAGGCGATCGTCGGCCGCGTCAAGATCGAGCAGCGGCCGATGTTCCGGGTCGCCTTAGAGACGGGAGACGGCGACCGCGTCGAGACGCTGCTCCAGAACGCCGAGACGATCAAGGTGCCCACGAGCGCGGGTCGGAAGGCGGTGACCGACCTCGAGGCCGGCGACGAACTCCTCCTGTACTACGAGGACACGGCTCGCCACTTCGGCGAGGCCGTCGAGGAGAGCATCATCGAGAAATAGTTAGTTCGTCGGCTCCTCTTCTTCGGGCTCGACCGGCTCGAGCCGGGTCGTACACCAGTGACAGAACGTGAGGTCCTCGTCGAGGGGTTTGCCGCAGTGGGGACAGCTCGGCCCCTCCTGGTCGGCGCCGTTGTTCGAGCCCGGCGGGAACCCCATCGACCGGAACGTCGCGTCGATCGCGGCGAAGAGGATGATAAACGAGACGACGAACTGGCTGATCGTGTCGGTCTCGGTGGTGACGACGCTCACCGCTCCCGACAGCGAGTCGGCGGCCGCGATCTGGTCGGTCGGAAACAGGAGCGCCAGCGAGGCCACGAAGATACCGCCAAAGGCGAGGCCACGAACCCAGTCGCGAATGAACACGTGACCCGCGCCGGGGAGGAGCACGGAGAGACCGGCAGCCGCGAGCGCGCGGATCCAAGTCATGGTACGTCAATCCGGTAGTGGAGCGGCGTCCTTAACATTCCGATTTCTCGTCAGGCCGACGCGTCCGGGCAGGTCACCTCGAGAGCGACGGTCTGGGAGATCGTGACGCCGCTCCCCTCGAGTTCGACGGACGCCTCCGGCTCCGACTCGAGCTCGTCGCAGTCGACCGTTCCCTCGAGTGCGGCAGAGTTGCCGGGTCCGACATCGATCCCCTCTCCCTCGATTTCGACGCCGGACGGCGTCTCGAGCTCCGTTACCGTAATCTCCTCGGCAAGCCGGTTCGTAACGTTCAGCAGTTCCCGCTCGCCGAGCGGCGCCGCCGCGTCCGTCGCGCTCTCGTTCGCTCTTTCGTTCGCGCTCTCCGACCCGGCGTTGTCGGGCACGTCGGCCTCGACGGGTTCGACGGCGACGTTCGCGTGTTCGTCGTCGACGACCTCCACGGCGATCGAGCGGTCCATCGAGACGACGCTGGCGCCGGCGCTCGCGGTGACGAGCATGGCGACCGCCACGACGATCAGGGCGACTCCGACGCGCGCGCTCATCGTCTCGGCGGCCCCTCGTGGCCGATGCGGTTGCGCCGCAGGTAGTAGGTGTGGACGATCGCCGAGGCGCCGAACATCGCGGTGAGCAGGGCGCCCAGCGCGACGGCCGAGAGCTCGCCGATCGGATACACCGGCACCCACGCGAGCGCGGTGATCACCGCGCCGACTCCCGACAGACCCAGATAGCAGTGGCTCCACGGGATGTCGTCCTCGGGGACGTACTCGAGGTACAGCTGGAGCTTCCGAGCCTCGTCGGTGAGCGCGACCTCGCCGCGGTTGCGGTCGTACTCGATGACGCCGGTCTCGTCGAGTCGCGGCAGGTGGGACTGTCGCAACGACGTGTAGACTCGCTTCCGTTTCTTCCAGGGAAGCTCGTCCGCCGGCGTCTCGTACTCCCACGAGGACACCGAGTCGACGAGGGTACGCAGGTCGACTCGCTCCTCCTCCTCCCGTTTGAGGTAGTGCAGTACCCAGCGCCGGCGCTGGTTGCTCAACATCTCGAAGACGTCGTCTCGGTCGAGTTCACCCGTTTCGAGTTCCTCGTCCTCTAGCTTGCTGACGCTCATTCTGATCCCTCCCGCTACCCCCGACGCCACCCCCCGGTGAGCGTGAGGTACACCGACACATTCGGTTCGGGGATATTTATTATTGAGAGCGTAGGTTCAGGTCTAGCGATATATATAGAGGAAGAAGCTATTTTCGGATCCTGATGTTGTAGATATCGCCCTCTCG
>NZ_JBLRWX010000111.1:0-9796 GCF_047921035.1 Natronococcus sp. | reverse complement strand
CCCTCGCGGGGAACGCCGAGGAGTACCCCGATCAGGACTTCATCATCGTCGACACGGTCGTCGAGGCCGACAACGTCCGCAGTTACCTGTTCGACGAACCCGCGGGCTCGTTTCTGGTCGGCAACCTGGCCGGACTGTTGACCGACGAGGAGTTTGCGGCCGGCGACGGCGAGACCAACCCCGACGAGTCCGCGGTCGGCTTCGTCGGCGGCGAGGAGTCGCCGCTGATCGAGTCGTTCCACGCCGGGTTCGAGGCCGGCGTCGAACACGCCAACCCGGACGCGGAGGTGTTCTCGAGCTACGTCGGCGACTTCAACGACACGGCCAGCGGCCAGGAGGCGGCCCGGACGATGTACGAGTCGGGCGCCGACATCGTGTTCCACGCGGCCGGTCGTACGGGGATCGGCGTCTTCCAGGCGGCCGAGGGCCAGGGCCGGTTCGCCATCGGCGTCGACGACGACCAGTCGGTGAGCCAGGAGGACTACGCCGACGTCATCCTCGCGAGCATGGTCAAACGCGTCGACGAGGCGGTGTTCGACGCGATCGGCTCCGTCGTCGACGAGGCGTTCGAGGGCGGCGAGACCGAGCAGATCGGCCTCGAGGACGACGGCGTCGAGGCGGTCTACGGGCAGTCGATCGGCGACGAGATCCCCGAGGAGATCACCGACGAGATCGACGAGACGCGCCAGCAGATCATCGACGGCGAGATCGACGTTCCCGACGAGTTGTGAGCGCGATGAGCGAGCCTGGCACAGCTACCGACGGGGGATCGCGGCCGAACGGGGACCTGGCCGTTCACCTCGACGGGATTACGAAGCGATTCCCCGGCGTCGTCGCGAACGACGACGTCGACCTCCGCGTCGAGCGGGGCAGCGTCCACGCGCTGCTCGGCGAGAACGGGGCGGGAAAGACGACACTGATGAACGTCCTCTACGGGCTCTACGAGCCGACCGAGGGGCGGGTTATCGTCGACGGCGAACCCCGACAGTTCGACAGACCCCGCGACGCGATCGACGCGGGCGTCGGCATGATCCACCAGCACTTCATGCTGGTCGACACGATGACCGTCGCCGAGAACATCGCGCTGGGTAACGAACCCAGGAAGTGGGGGGGTCTGGCGGTCGATCGCGACCGCATCGAGCGCGAGATCGCGGACCTCTGTGACCGCTACGGCTTCTCGGTCGATCCGTCCGCCACGGTCGACGAACTGAGCGTCGGCGCCCAGCAGCGCGTCGAGATCCTGAAGGCGCTGTACCGCGGCGCGGACGTGCTCATCTTAGACGAGCCGACGGCCGTCCTCACGCCCCAGGAGGTCGAGGACCTCTACGCGGTCCTCGAGGAACTCACCGACCAGGGGAAGACGATCATCTTCATCACCCACAAGCTCGGCGAGGCGATGCACTCGGCCGACGCGATCACCGTCCTCCGGGACGGGAAGTCGGTCGGCACCGTCGCGCCGGCGACGACCAGCCGCGAGGATCTCGCCGAACTCATGGTCGGCCGGGAGGTCCTGCTCGAGGCCGACAGCGACCCGGTCGAGACCGGCCGGCCGATCCTCTCGGCGTCGAACGTCACCGTCGAGAACGACCGCGGCGTCGAGGTCGTCTCGGGGATCGACCTCGAGGTACGGGCCGGCGAGATCCTCGGGATCGCGGGCGTCGACGGCAACGGCCAGAGCGAGCTGATCGAGGCGATCACGGGGCTGCAAACGCCCGACGAGGGAACGATCCGGTTCGACGGCGACGACGTCACGAACTGGCCCCGCCGTCGACGGATCGAGGGCGGGATGGCCCACGTCCCGGAGGACCGCCACGAACAGGGGCTGGTCATGCCGTTCGATCTCGTCGAGAACGCCGTGCTCGGGAGCCAGCGCTCCCCGCAGTTCGCCCGGAGCGGACGCATCGACTGGACCGGCGTCCGGGACCACGCCGAGGACGTCATCGAGACCTACGACGTCAGACCGCCCAACGCCGACGCCGACGCCGAGTCCTTCTCCGGCGGCAACCAGCAGAAGTTCGTCGTCGGCCGGGAACTCGAGCGCGATCCCGAACTCGTGGTCGCGACCCACCCCACGCGGGGCGTCGACATCGGCTCGACCGAGTTCATCCACGAGCGGCTGCTCGACCTCCGGCGCGAGGGGAAGGCCGTGTTGCTCGTCTCCTCGGCGCTCGACGAGGTCCAGTCGCTGTCGGACCGCCTCGCGGTCATCTACGAGGGCGAGTTCGTCGACGTCACCGATCCCGACACCGTTACCGAGGAGGAACTCGGCCTGCTGATGGCCGGCGAACGACCCGGCGAGACCACGAAATCGGAAGCGAGCGACCTCATCGAGGGAGGTGATCGCTGATGCGCGACGACCTCGAGCGCCTGCTCGGACGACTGATCCACGCCTCGGTGGCCGAACGGGTCGCCATCAGCGTCGCGGCGCTGTTCGCCGCGATCCTCGTCGGGGGCGTCCTCGTCTTCGTCTCCGGGGGCTTCGCCTCCTGTCGGGCCGGCCTCGACCTCGCCGGCGTCACCTTCTGTTACAACCCGATGCAGGTCTACTACGAGCTATTCCTGGGCTCGCTGGGTCACCCCCTCGAGGGCGACTGGAGCCCGATGAACTACAGCCTCGCGACGACGCTGCGACAGACGACGCTGCTGATCTTCGCCGGACTCTCGGTGGCCGTCGCGTTCCGCGCGGGACTGTTCAACATCGGAACGCAGGGCCAGTTGGTCATCGGCGGGCTGCTGACCGCGGTGACGGTCCTGTTCGCCGCGGCGTACGTCCCCGGTGGCTTCGTCGGCACCGTTCTGTTGATTCCGATCGGCGTCCTCGCGGGCGCCGTCGGCGGCGGGCTCTACGGGGCGATCCCCGGCGCGCTCAAGGCCTACGCGGGCGCCAACGAGGTCATCACGACGATCATGCTCAACTTCATCGCGGCCGGCGTCGCCTCGACGCTGCTCTCCTGGCGGTTCCAGGATCCCGACAGCGCGAACCCACAGACTCGAGCGATCCCGGAGTACGCGGAGATTCCGAACGTTCCGGTCGTCGGCTTCAGCGGACGGATGGACTTCTCCCTGCTCGCGCTCGGCTTCGCGGTCGCGCTCATGATCGCCATTGCCTGGCTGCTCGCCCGGACCTCGTTCGGCTACGAACTCCGGACGAGCGGTATCCAGCCGGCAGCCGCGGCCTACGGCGGCGTCGACGAGAAGCGCATGACCGTCGCGAGCATGACGCTCTCGGGGGCGCTCGGCGGAGTCGCCGGCGCCTTCTGGGTGCTGATGGAACACGGCCGCTGGCTCGAGAACGTCCCCGCCCTCGGCTTCGACGGGATCGCCGTCTCGATCCTCGCGGGGAACAACCCGCTGGGAGTCGGCGCGGCGGCCTTCCTGTTCGGTGTGCTCTCGAGCGGGTCGAACGCGATCAACACCGCGACGGACGTCCCGCCCGAACTCGTGGGCGTCCTCTCGGGGCTGATCATCCTCTTCGTCGCGATGCCGGAGTTCTTCCGAATGATGGGGCGGCGCTACGCCGACATCGGCGACCCCGAACGGGCGCGGTCGACCGGAGGTGAGGCCGATGATTGAGCTTCCCTCCAGACCCGATCGTCGGACCCTGCTCGTCGGCCTCGGCGCGATCACGGCGGCCTGGATCGTCCTCGGGCTCGTCTTCCCCGACTCGTGGGCCGGCGTGGTCCTCTCGATCGCGGCCAACCCGAGTACCCACACCACGATGCTTCGACTGGCCGTCCCGATCGCGCTGGCCGCGATCGGGGGTATCTTCGCCGAGAAGAGCGGCGTGATCAACATCGGGATCGAGGGACTGCTGATCGTCTCGGCGTTCTCGGCGATCATCGTCACGTTCTGGCTCGGCTCGGGCGAGTCGACGCTCATGCTCTCCCACCACTGGTGGGGCTTCGCGGTCGGCGTCCTCGTGAGCACGCTGTTCGCCCTGCTGTTCGCGATCGTCTGTATCGACTTCAAGGCCGACCAGATCATCGCGGGGCTCGCCGTCTGGCTGATCGCGCTCGGGCTCGCGCCCTTCGTCTCCCGGATCGTCTTCGACAGCCCCAACACCGCGGGCGTCGGCTACTTCCAGAACGTCACGGTCCCGGTGTTGTCGGAGCTCCCGCTGCTCGGCTACCTGCTGTTCGACACGCCCCCGCAGGTGTACATCATGCTCGCGGCCGCGGTCGCGGGCTGGTATCTGCTCAACAGAACCGCGTTCGGTCGCTGGGTCGTCGCCAGCGGCGAGAACCCGAAGGCGCTCGACACGGCGGGCGTCGACGTTCGACGGGTGCGCTACACTGCGGTTCTACTCTCGGGGATCTTCGCCGGTCTCGGTGGGGCGGGCTTCGCGCTGGGCCAGCTGGGGACGTTCGCCGGGGGCGGCGAGACCGCCATCGGCGGTCGGGGCTTCATCGCCATCGCGACCTACCTCTTCGCGAACTACCACCCGATCGGCGCGCTGCTCGGCTCGTTCCTCTTCGCGGGGCTCGAGGCGATGCAGTTCCAGCTCCAGAACCTCGGCTACGCCGTCCCGACGGAGCTCATCCGGACGATCCCTTACGCGACGGTGATCGTCGTGCTGGTCTTCGTCGGCAAGACCCGGCTGCCGGAGGCCGCCGGCGAGGCCTACGACGGCGACGAAGACTGATCGCCTTCGGGTCGGTGGCTTCTTTGACTCCCTCGCAGTAGCGCCCGTATGGACGACCTGATCGACGCCGCACGCGAGATCCAGACGGACGCACACGTTCCCTACTCCGAGTACCCCGTCGGCGCCGCCCTCGAGACCGAGGACGGGGAGGTGTTCGTCGGCTGCAACCTCGAGAACGCTAACTTCAGCAACAGCCTCCACGCCGAGGAGGTCGCGATCGCCGAGGCCGTCAAGAACGGCCACCGCGACTTTTCTCGGCTGGCGGTCAGCTCCGGCCGACGGGACGGGGTGACCCCCTGCGGGATGTGCCGTCAGACGCTCTCGGAGTTCTGCGACGGCGACCTGGTCGTCCTCTGCGACGAGGGCGACGGCGACGTCGCCGAGTACACCCTCGAGGAGCTGCTGCCGAACACGATCAGCCAGGAGACGCTCGAGTAGTGGTGAGGCGGCCGTCTTACGGCCGTTCCTCGAGTCGCTCCCGCAGTATCGTCCGGTGACACCGCTTCTTCTCGGTGTTCTCGTAACAGACCAGCGCCAGCGACTCGCCGTCCTCGAGACGCGCCGCGAGCTCCTCGAGGGCCGCCTTCGCCTCCGGAGACTCCTCGAGGTGCTCCCGGTAGCGCTCGCCGAAGTCGACCTGGTCCCAGGCGGCGTTGTGGGCCCCTTCGTCGCACAGGCCCTGTATCTTGAGGTCGTCCTCGGCGGTTCGGATCTCCTCGAGGAGGTCTCCCGGAGGGCCGAGTTCGGGAACGTTCTCGTCGACGGCGGCGTGGAACCACGGCGCCGGCTTCCGGACGACGCCGACCCGCGTCGTCCCGGCCGGCAGGTCGGCCAGGTCGTGCTGGATCGCGGCGACGTAGGTGTCCGCGAGGGTGCCGTCTGCCATACCGGCGCTACGGGAGCCCGGCATTTATATACACCGCGGGTGCGAACCGACGCGCCTGATGCCGGGAGACAGCGAAGATCCGAACACCGACGTACAGTACCACCTCGAGGTCACGGCCGAAGACGTCGCCGACACCGTCCTCTTACCGGGGAATCCGGAGCGGCTCGAGGTCATCGTCGACTACTGGGACGACCACGAGATGCGGGCCCATCACCGCGAGTACCGCACCGCGACGGGCAGCTACGAGGGGACGCCGATCTCGGTCACCTCGACGGGGATCGGGAGCCCCTCCGCAGCCATCGCGGTCGAGGAGCTCGCCCGGGTCGGCTGCGACACGTTCATCCGCGTGGGCTCTTGCGGTGCGGTCCAGCCCGAGATGGACGTCGGCGACCTCGTGATCACGACCGGAGGGCTCCGCCAGGAGGGAACCAGCGCCGAGTACGTTCGCGAGGACTACCCCGCGGTCGCCGACTACGAGGTCGTCAGCGCACTCGTCGCGGCCGCCGAGCGACTCGGCTACGACTACCACACCGGCGTCACGATGAGCGCCGACTCCTTCTACGCCGGCCAGGGCCGGCCCGGATTCGACGGGTTCGAGGCGGCCGGCTCCGCGGATCTGGTCGAGCAACTCGCCGAGGCGAACGTCAAAAACATCGAGATGGAGGCCAGCGCCATCATGACGCTCGCGAGCGTCTACGGGCTGCGGGCGGGCGCGGTCTGTACGGTCTATGCCGACCGCCAGGGCGGCGAGTTCAGCACCGAGGGCGAGTCCAGAGCCGCCGAGACCGCCACGCTCGCGACCCACCTGCTCGCGAAGATGGACGAAACGAAGCGGGAGGCGGGCGTCGACCGCTGGCACGCCGGGCTCTCGCTCGAGGATTAGCTCTCGAGGCGCTCGTTCTCGTGGAGCCGCTGCATCCGCGTCTCGAGGTCGATCCCTCGCTCGCCGAAGTACCACAGTCGAGCGCGGTAGAAGGCGTAGCCGAGCGCCATCCAGCCGACGAGGACGGCGACCATGACCGGCAGCTGCGTCGAGACCAGGACCCAGAGGAACGCCGCCGAGGTGACCGCGCCGACGGCCGTGACCTTGAGCAGCCACGGGGGGAGCCGGTACAGCGAGTACTCGTAGCGATCCGGGAACGTCTTCGGCAGGTTCCAGAGCGCGATTCCCGACACCGCGAGCCCGAACAGGATCGTCAGCGAGAGTGCGACCGACAGCGTGACGGTTCCGGGCGAGACCGGCGCAACGAGCAACGGCGGGACGCCCAGCAGGAGGACGGCGACGTACGGCGAGTCGTACCGATCGTGGATCCGGGCGATCGCGCCGGGGATGATGTCGTCGCGGCCGGCCCGCATCAGCAGCCGCGAGTAGGCGGTGTAGGTCATGTTGATCGAGGTGAGTGCACCCATCGCGGCGGCGAGCAAAACTAGCGCCGTCAGCGCCGCGGGGAAGTTCTCGAGCGAGACCTGCGCGACGGCGGCGTCCATCCCGCCGAGCAGTTCGTGGTTCGTCGTGCCGACGAGGACGGCGACGAGTCCGACGAGCAGGGAGAGCGAGATGACGGCCGACAGCGCCAGCACGCGGGGGATGTTCTTCGCCGGCTCCTTCATCTCCTCGCCGAGTTCGACGACGAGCCGAAAGCCCCGAAGCGGGAAGTACAGCGAGACGATGGCGACGATGACCTCGCCGCCGCCGTAGGGGAACAGCGGCGTGTAGTTGTCGACGTCGATCATGAACGCGCCGGGCACGATGAACGCGAGCATCCCGACGACGATCAGCGAGACCATCAGGAACTGGACGACGGCGACCACCGTGATCCCGAGCACGTTCAGGACGATGAAAGGGATCAACAGTCCGTAGATGAGCGCGAGGTCGGGGATTGCGGGGACGAGGGGGACGTTGTCGGCGACGAAGCCCGCGTACTCGGCGAACCCGAGCCCGATAAAGAGCATTCCCGCCCAGACGCCCGGGATGGTGATCCAGGGCAACAGAAAGCCCCAGAACGGACCGACCAGTCTCGAGGCGTAGACGTAGCTGCCGCCGGCGACCGGAATCGCGCTCCCCAGCTGCAGGGACATGAGGATCCCGAACCCGAGCGGGATCATCGCGAGCCCGAGCGCCAGGAGGATCCCGGGGCCGGCGTCGCCGGCCAGCGGCCCCGGCAACACGAACGCGCTCACCCCGATGACGTTGCCGACGATGAGCACCGTCGCCCCGACGAGCCCGACCTCGGAGTCGATTATACCGTGGTTCGACATTACACACCAGTAGTGAGCTACTGTTTGATAAAGATACGCATACAGATAACACTGTTTTCTAATACACGACTATACACTTACATCGGAATGGGTTGGGGCGGCAGTCGGGGCCGACGTTCGAGTCGCGCGCCTCGAAGCGCACAGGGGGGCTTCGAAACGACTCGTCGTCGCTCGAGGAGTCGACGACTCGCGAGAAGCGCTTCGGGATCGATTCCGCAGGACCCGGGCTACTCCCGTACCCGGACGATCCCGTCCTCGAAGACCTTCCGATTCGGAACGATGTACTCCTCGGAGTCGTCCTCGATCTTGGTGACGAAGAGGTCGACCTCCTGGACGATCCCCGTCTGGTCGCCGACTCGAACCCGGTCGCCGATTCCGTACGGCTGGTTGAGAAGCAGGTAGATTCCGGCCGCGCTCGAGACGAGGAAGTCCTGGAAGGCGTAGGCCCCGACGATAACGATCCCCGCGGCGTAGATGGCGAGCAGGATCAACAGCGCGAGTACGTGGACGCCGACCTGCCCCAGCGCGATGATCAGGGCGACGTACAACACGGAGTACTTGACGACCTTCGGGATCACCGAGACCTCGGGGAGTTTGACGCTGCGGAGGTACTCGCTGACCGCCAGCTCGGATTTGTCCGCGACGATGAAGCCGACGATCATCACGAGGACGGCGACGAACACCTGCGGGATGAACTCCGTGACCCGCAGCCAGAACGCGTCGGTGTCGAGCAGCTGCGCGATGTGGATCGCGGTCAGGACGGCGATCCCGTAGATGAACCACGCGCTCAGCCGAGCGACGATCTCGACCGTCGAGGTGCCAAGCGACTGGGCGGTCCGCTCGAAGGGTGTCCCCTCGACGGCTTCGGGGACGCCGGAGGCCGTCAGCAGCTCCTCGTTGAGCCGTCCGACCAGATAGCCGATGACGACCCCGAGGATCAACACCGCCGTCGCTATCACCGCCGGCTCGTCGATGAGCGTCTGCCAGTCCATGTTAGTACGCCTCCGGATCGACCTCCAGGATGATCTCGCCGGCCTTGAACGCCCGGACGAGACCGTCGCTTTCGGAGAGCACGATCGAGATGGCGTTCGTATCCCGCGTGATCGCGCCGCCGGCCATGTGGCGCGCACCGAGGCCCTTCGGGATGTCGACGCCCTCCGCCGAGGGCTCGAGGTAGCGGTACGCGGAGACAATCTTGCCCGCGTCGGAGATGACGAACGCGCCGTCGAGCCGCGAGAACTCCTTCAACATCACGTTCACGATCGGATCGCCGACGTGGACGTGGGACTTCTCGAAGGGGTTGTACGACAGCGGCCGGGACTTGTTCATCACCTTGCCCGCGTCGCCGACGACGAACAGCGCACCCACCGGTTTCCCCTTCTGGCCCTTCTGTCCCAGCTCGATCGCCAGCTCGAGCACCGCCTTGACGACCTCCGGGTCCGCCCGCGAGCGGGCGAACAGATCGTAGATACCGGTTCGGGCGTCGGCGTCGGCGCGCACGCGGGAGACGGTGTCGATGTCGTCGCTGAAGACGCTCGTCGCACACGCCAACGTGTCGCCGTCGTCGATGATGTCCTGATCGAGCGCGCCCTCGAGCCCGAACCGGATCCGATCGGAGATGTTGTCGAACTCGAGGGGAAGCTCGACGAACGTGTCCGCGCCGACGTCGTTCTCGGTGCCGACGACGATCACCTCAAGATCGTCGTCCGCCTCCTCGAGGTTCGTGAACCGTTCGTAGTACGACCCGCTCGGAGAGAAGAGTGCAACGGCGTCGACGCTCGAGAAGAGATCACCGAACACATCGTCTAACCCGGCCATTGCTCATACAAGCCGTTTCCGCGCGAATAAGCGTTGTGGAGTGTCTGACGCCCGTCTTGCCAACGTGTGGCACGGAGTGCTCGAGCGGCCGTTACGGCACTGATCGTGCCGAGGCGGCCGCGACCGATCGTCCGGAGACCCTCGAGCGACTGGCGGGCTGGAACCGACGGCGGGCCAAAGCGATCATGCCT
>NZ_JBLRWX010000110.1:0-10010 GCF_047921035.1 Natronococcus sp. | reverse complement strand
GCGCCTCGAGGTACGTCTGCAGCTCCTCGCGGAACGAGTCGCTCGTCTCGGGCGGGACGTTCCGGCGGTCGAACGTCAGCCGACAGGAACCGGGGACGCGGTTGGGCGCCTCGCCGCCCGAAAGCGCCGAGGCGGTCAACTTCGGCGCTCCGAGTACCGGATCCGGCTCCGGACCCGCCTCCTCGTCGTAGCTCCGCAGGGCCTCGAGGACGTCGACGAGTCCGAACACCGGATTTCGTTCGGCGGGAACGCTCGCCGCGTGGCCGGCCTCGCCCTCGAGGGTGATCGTCCCCTCGCACTGGCCGCGGGCGGCAATACAGACGTCGAGTTCGGTTGGCTCACCGACGACGTAGCCGTCGGCCGACAGCGTCTTCCCGAGGTGTTCGGCGCCGGTCATCAGCGTCTCCTCGTCGGGCGTCAGCGCCAGCGTGAGCCGTCCGGCGGCCGGCTCCGCGCGGAGGAAGGCCGCGAGCAAGGCCGCGAGGGGGCCCTTCGCGTCGCAGGCTCCCCGACCGCGCACCGTGTCGCCGTCCCGGTCGTAGGGGACGTGGGGCGCGACGGTGTCGAAGTGCGTGTTCAGGACGATGTGGGGGCCGTCGTCGCTCCCGCGACTCGCCAGCACGTTTCCGCGGGCGTCGACCTCGGGTTCGTGGCCCGCGTTTCGCAACGTCTCGAGCAGCAGTTCGCGCATCGCCGAGACGTCCTCGTGGGAGGGGGTTCGGACGGCCTCGGCGTGGAAGGTGGTGATGTCGAAACTCATGGGTATCCGCCGTCAGCGAGCGACGACGCGTCAATACCGCCAGTTTCTGGCGGCGGGTCATAAGCCCCCGCCTTCGTCGGCTCCAGCGGGGCTCGTCTCCGAGAATCCGCACTCGGTCGGGCGCGCTACGCGGACGTCGGAGCGTCCGCCTCGAGCTTTCGGCTCCCGTAGAGGCTGGCCGCCGCCAGCACGGCGACGAGCGCACCCGCGACGACGTTGCTCCAGAACAGGATTCCGGTCTCGATGCCGAAGACGAACGGTGCCGCGACGGTCCACACTCCCGCGACGAGAACGATCAGCGGGGCGACCGGTGCCGGGAGCCGACCGCCCGATGGCCGGGCCGCGGTGTAGGCCGCGAATACGGCCGCGACGGCGCCGACGAGGACGTTGTTCGTGACGATCCAGCCGAAGCCCGTCACGAACACGCCCGACCAGAAGATCCAGGTGCCGAGCACCGCCGCCAGTCCGGCGAGGCGCGGAACGGGCGGCAGCCGCGTCGTTCGTGTCGACCGTCGTTCGCTCACAGTACTCATACGATAGTCGACGGGCTCGAGCGGTCTAAAACCATCACACACCCGTCGTACAGGCCTGACAGTCCGGTTTCGATGGGATTTGGGGCTACTGCTCGACCCGCGTCACGTCCTCGAGGGTCTCCCGACGCCGGACGACACGGGCCTCGCCGTCCTCGAGTCCCACTTCGGCGGGACGGGGCTGGGAGTGGAACTGGCTCGCGAGTTCGTAGCCGTACGAGCCCGCGTTGCCGATCGCGAGGATATCGCCGCGCTCGAGCCGGGCGACCGGCCGGTCGTGGGCGAAGACGTCCGCGCTGGTACAGACCGGACCGCCGACCGTGACGGGGTGGGGATCGCGGTCGGGCGCGCTGACGTTGTACATCGGGTGGTAGGAGCCGAACATCGCCGGCCGAATGAGCGTCGCCAGGCTGGCGTCGATCCCGACGACCGTCGTGTCGGGGGCCTCCTTGATCGTGTTGACCTCGCTCAGGATCAGCCCCGCGTCGGCGACGACGTACCGACCGGGCTCGAGCTTCAGCGTCGCCTCGAGGTCGCCGACCGCGTCGCGGACCATGTTCGAGGTCTTTTCGAGGTCGAGCGGCTCCTCGTCCTCGCGGTAGGGCACGCCGTAGCCGCCGCCGGCGTCGACGAACTCAAGGTCCGCATCGCCGACCCGGCGGGCCATCTCGCCGACTCGCTCGATCGCCTTGCAGTGTTCCTCGAGGCCCTCGGTTAGGACGCCGCTGCCGGCGTGGGCGTGGAGCCCGACGAGGTCGAACTCCTCGCGGACTCGGTCGGCGACCTCGGGGACCTGCTCGTAGGGGATGCCGAACTTCGCGTCCGCGCCGGTGGCGACCTTCTCGTGGTGGCCCGTCCCGATGCCGGGGTTGATGCGGATCGCGATCCGGCCGTCGTAGCCCCGTTCCTGCAATCGCTCGAGCGTATCGGTCGCACCGATGGTGATCGTCAGTCCCGGTGCATCCTCCGCGAGGTCCGTGGCGTAGTCCAGGTCGTGATCCGGCGGGTTGACCGCGGTGTACTGCAAGGTGTTCGGGTCCGCGCCGGCGTCGATCGAGCGCTTTAGTTCCCCCCAGGCCGCACACTCGATGTCGGCGCCGGCCTCGAGGACGGCCTCGAGCACCGCCTTCCCCGTATGGGCCTTCGCGGCGTACATGACCTCGGCGTCGGGAAACGCCGCGGCGAAGCGCGTGTAGTTCTCCTTGACGCGATCGAGATCCATCACGTACAGCGGCGTCTCGTACTCGTCGGCGAGGCCCTCGAGTCGCTCGTGGTCCCAGTCGGCCAGCCGGCGCACGGCCGGCGAGTCGGCGAGGTCGGTCATCGTTCGTCTCGAGTGACCGCGACGAAACAAGGGTTTGGGTTTGCCGTCCTCGGCTCGTCGGTCGGAAGATCGGGCTCCGGTGCTCGAGATTGCTAATGATCCACCGCTACGTACAGACGACTCACTCACCGCTCGCTACGCTCGCGCTTCGATCGTCGTTCCGCAGAGAGACGCGCTGTCGCGCGTCTCGGACAGCCGTTCGCCCAGTAGAAACTGCGAGCGAAGCGAGCAGTTTGCAGTTCACGATAACGAATCAGCCGATTCAGAGAATCGACTTGTGAGTCAGTCGTTCATACTAACCGGTTCGAGTAGCTCCGAAGAGTGGCCGAAGAAAGTGTGCTGCAACTCGTGGACACAAGGAATCTCCACGTCCTCCCCAGCCGATTCGCTCGCTGCGTCTGCTCACGGGCACAGAGTGCCCGTTCACATGGTACGCGGGACTTCGGTCCCACGCTACTCGCTCATCCCTCACGTACCGTCGAACGGCGACTCGCCGTTCGCTCGTCGCCGTCCAGCGCACGCCACCGCACGCAGTTGACCGGTCTTCGGATACCTACTCCGGAAACAGCTCCTCGGTTCGCTCGACGGCGTCGATCCGCTCGACATCCTCGGGAGCGAGTTCGAGCTCCAGCGCCTCGAGGTTCGCCTCGAGGTGCTCGCGGCTACTCGCTTTCGGAATCGAGACGACCCCCTCTTTGGCGGCCAGCCACGCGAGACAGACCGCCTCCGGCGTGGTATCGTGTCTTTCGGCGATCGCGACGACCGCCTCGACCTCGCCCGCGCGGCCGTTCGCCAGCGGTGAGTACGCCACCAGCGGGTAGCCGTTCTCACGGGCGTGTGCGAGCAGTTCCTCGGGCTGGAACAGCGGGTGGTACTCGACCTGGTGGGCCGCGATCGGCGCCTCGAGGACGGCGGCGGCCTCCTCGAGTTCGGCGACCGAGAAGTTACTCAGGCCGACGCCGTCGATCGCGCCCTCCTGGTGCAGGTCGTCGAACGCCGGCAGCGTCCGCTCGGGCTCGTAGGCCTCGATCGGGCGGTGAACGTACAGCAGATCGACGTACTCGAGGCCCAGTCGCTCGAGGCTCTCCGCGGTGGTCTCGCGGACGGCTTCGGGCGCGAGGCTGTCGGCCCACACCTTCGTCGCGACGACGACGTCCTCTCGGAGGACCGAACTGCGAGCCAGCCCCTCGCCGACGACGGCTTCGTTCCCGTAGATCTGGGCCGTGTCGAGGTGTCCGTAGCCACACTCGAGGGCCGTCGCGATCGTGTCGGGGTGCTCGATCCCCATCGTACCGAGTCCGATCGGTGGGAGTTGCATAGGAGGGGGTTCTCGGGTGAGCCGTATGAGCCCTCGTATCGAGGCGCGTTGGCTCGAGTCCACGCGTCGACAGCACTCTTGTATCGTCCCTAGCCGCCAAATTACCAAATATAGTATCTATATTGGGATATGATGGTTAGTTGGTCTGGAAGGCGAACAAGCTTTGCCGGGTCGGGTCTCACATCAGTCGGCCTGCTCTCCAAAAGGGCCAATGGGTGCCTGAAAAGGTACAAAATAGGGTTATCGCTATCCGAAGTCGACTTTCTCGTCCAAGTCCCGCTCCGTCCGTTCGAGTATCCCGGATCTATCGAAGAACGTATTAGATCGGCACCAGACGCCCCAAATACTGATTTCGAATTCGTATTTGTCCGTCCGGATCGAACGCGCCCCGATATTATTTGAAACTGGTAATTAAGACCTATTATAATATAGATGTTATTTAGAGATGGTTGTCCGGTTCCGTTCTGCAGCTCCTCCGAAGGGGAGACCTCCTCCCAGCGGGTATCGATACGAGCAGCGTGAGTGTCCCCCACCGCTCGAGATCCAGTTCGTCTCCTCCCGTGGTGAACTCGATCATCAATCACACATATGTATCGTCGGTACGAAAGGCTACCGTATGGGCCCGACTATCCCTGCCGACGAGCCGCGCGCAATCGATATGCACGCTCACCAGCCGACCAGCGAGTTCCTTCACGACGCCGGCGGGCAGATGATGAAAGACGCCGCCGATCGGTTCGGTGCCGACCTCGAGACGGATACCTACGAGAACATGCTCGAGGAATACCACGAGGCCGGCGTGGGTCGGGCCGTGTTGCTCGGCTGGGACGCGGAGACGAACACGGGGAATCCACCCGTTCCCAACGACTACGTCGCCGAGGTTCGCGACGAGTACTCGGACTTCTTCATCGGGTTCGGCTCGGTCGACCCGCTCAAAGACGACTGCGTCGAGGAGGCGATTCGGTGTGTCGAGGACCTGGACCTCTCGGGGTTCAAGTTCCAGCAGATCGCACAGGGGTTCGACCCGTCCGATCCCGAACACGAGGAGCTGTGGGCGACGATCGAGGACCTCGGTGTCCCCGTCGTCTTCCACGGCGGAAACTCCACGCTCGGCGCGTGCTCGCCGGGCGGTCGCGGACTGAAGATCAAGTACGGCAACCCGATGCTGATCGACGACGTCGCCGCGAACCATCCCGCCCTCCAGATTCTCATCGCCCATCCCGCCTATCCCTGGGAAAAGGAACAGCTCGCGATCTGCCAGCAGAAGGGTAACGTCTATATGGATCTCTCCGGATGGATGCCGAAGTACATCGACGACCAGGTGCTCCACTACGCGAAGACCCTCCTCTCGGATAAGGTAATGTTCGGGACCGATTATCCCATGCTCGAGCCGGGGCGCTGGCTCGAGCAGTTCGCGGAGTTGGGGTTCGACGAGGAACTACAGCGGCAAATTCTCTGGGAAAACGCCGAATCGTTCCTCGAACTGTAGGCCCTTCGGTAGCGCCGTTTTCGCGGTCCTCGAGACGGACTCTCGGAATCTCGCTCGAGACTGGTTACGCGCGACCGAGAGGACGGCCGGACGTCGTCGCCATCACTCCTTGCGCTTGATCAGGAATTTCATGTCGCCCTCGAGGACGACGGTGTCGTCCTGGTTGGTCATCACCGTATCGAGGACGACGATGCCGGCGTCGTCGTGGTCGACGTCTTTCTTCTCGGTGACTTCCATCTCGAGCGAGAGGGTGTCGCCGATGTAGACGGGGTTCGGGAGGTCCATGTAGTTCATCCCCAGAAATGCGTACGCCGTGCGCTCGACGATACCGGTGCGGTAGACGAAGCCCGTCGCCTGGACGAACGTCATCGGGCCGTGGGCGATCCGCCCGTCGAACGGGCCGTCCTCCGCGTACTCCTTGTTGGTGTGCAGTTCCGTCCAGTCGCCGGTGAGCGCCGAGTGCATGACGAAGTCGGATTCCGTCACGGTTCGGCCGACGCTCTCGAACTCCTGACCCTCTTCGAAGTCCTCGAAGTGGTGTGGCTCGTAACTGTATGCCATGATCTGTTGTTCATGAAAGTATGATAAATACGTTTTCCTTCGAGCTCCGCGAGGTATCGCCTGTTCACCGCAAATTCTACCGCCGACGGGGCCGAGCCGGACCGAACCGGCCGGAATCGAACCGTTATCGACCGTTCCACTCGGGATCGCGGTCCTCGAAGAAGGCGTCGATCCCCTCGTCTTTGTCCGCGGTGGCGAACAGTTGAGCGAACAGCTCCGCCTCGTACTCGATTCCCTGCTCGAGATCCATCCGGGAGGCCGCTTTCACCGACTTCTTCGCGAACTCGAGCGCGACGGGGCTCTTCGAGGCCATCGACTCGGCGAGGTCGTAGACCGCCTCGTCGAGCGCCTCCGAATCGGCGCAGACGTCGTCGACGAGGCCGATCTCGTGGGCCTCCTCGGCGTCGATCAGTTCCCCCGAGAGGATCAGCCGCATTGCCTGCCCCTCGCCGACGAGACGGGGGAGGCGCTGGGTGCCGCCGCCGCCGGGCATGATTCCGAGGTTGATCTCGGGCTGGCCGATCTTCGCGCGCTCGTGGGCGATGCGGACGTCGCAGGCCTGGGCAAGTTCGCAACCGCCGCCTAATGCATGCCCGTTGAGTCGGCCGATAACGGGCTGGGGCAGGTCGTCGACGACTTCGTACACCCGCGGGCGGCTCGAGGCCTCGCGCTGGTCCAGCGCGCTCCGGTCGCGGAACTCGCCGACGTCGGCGCCGGCGACAAAGGCCTCGGCCTCGTCCGCACCGGTGAGGACGACGACCCGGACGTCGCTCTCCGCGACCGCCGCGAGGACGTCCTTCAGCTCCGCCCGGACCTGCGCGTTCAGCGCGTTTCGCGCGTCCGGGCGGTCGAGAGTGACCGTCGCGACGCCGGGGACGCGGTCGCCGACGCTGGCGTGGACCGTCTCGCAGTCGACAGCGGCGTCCTCGATCGACTCGGCTCCGTCGACGGGGCTCTCGGGGAGGCTCATTCGTCCACCTCCCCGCTGACGCCGACGATCTCGCCGTCCTCCCAGACGTAGAACCCTTCGCCGGTCTTCTTGCCCAGCTTGCCAGCGCGGACCTTTCGCTTGAGCGCCTGTGGCGGCCGGAACCGCTCGCCGAGCTCCTCCCGGAGGTACTCGAGGATATCGAGACGGACGTCGAGACCGACGACGTCGCCGAGTTCGATCGGCCCCATCGGGTGGTTGTAGCCGAGTTCCATCGCGGTGTCGATGTCTCGCGGGTCGGCGACACCCTCCTCGACCATTCGGATCGCCTCGACGCCGAGCGCGACGCCGAGTCGCGAGGAGGCGAAACCGGGCGAGTCGGTGACCTCGACCGGCGTCTTCCCGACGTCCTCGACGAACCCGCGGGCGAACTCGAGGGTCTCGTCGTCGGTCTGTTCGGCGACGACGATCTCGACGAGTTGCATGATGTGGACGGGGTTGAAGAAGTGGAGCCCGATCACGCGGCCGTCTCGCTCCGCGGCGCTTGCGATCTCCGTCACCGAGAGCGAGGAGGTGTTGGTCGCGATGATCGTCTCCTCGTTCGCGTGCTCCTCGACGTCTTCCATCGTCTCTTTCTTCAGGTCGACGTCCTCCGGAACGGCCTCGACGACGAGGTCGGCCCCCTCGACCGCCTCGGCGAGATCCGTGGTTCCCGAGAGGCGCTCGAGCGCCGCGTCGGCCTCCTCGCGGGTGACCTTCTCGCGTTCGATGCCGCCCTCGAGGTTCGATTCGATCGATTCGAGTCCGTCTTCGACGTACGCCGTCTCGATATCCCGGACGATCACGTCGTGTCCGGCCATTGCGGTTACCTGTGCGATGCCGTGGCCCATGGTCCCGGCTCCGAGTACTGCGACTCGCATACCGACGCGTAGAACGAGGCGGGTCAAAGCCGTTTCCGTTCCCGAAACCCGGTGCCGCTCAGAAGAGAAGGAACTGGAACGTCCAGAGGGCGACCATCCCGGCGATGATCGTCAGCAGAATATCACCCCGCCACCACGCGACGCCGGCGGCGACGGCACCCGCCAGCAGGCGCTCGTCGAGGACCATCTCGGTGACCGCCGCGCTCGGCGTGACGAGCTGCGGGGCGACGAGCGCCGCCAGCACCGCCGCGGGGACGAACTTCAGGAAGCGCTTGACCCTCGTGGGAACCTGGTTGATCCGGCCGAACAGGTGAATGAACGACAACCGGATGAGGTAGGTGGCGACGGCGATCGCGACGATCACGCCCCAGACGCTGAGCATCGAGTACTCGCTCATCGGCCCATCACCTCCTCGGCTGCGACACCGGCGCCGATCCCCACGCCCGCGGCGATGAGCAGATCGGCACCCTCCGGGAGCCCGGTCTGGGAGACGGCGAGCGCCGCGGCGATCGCAACGAGCGCGCTCGTGAGCGCGGCGACGAGCTGCGGGTAGGCGTCGATCGCCGGCACGAGAATCGCGAGGAAGACGAGCGGAATCGCGAACTGGAGGTTCAGCGAGGCCGGGATGCCGGCTCCGAGGACGTACCCGATTACCGTCGTGATGACCCAGACGAGCCAGATGCTCACGCCGAGTCCGAGGTAGTACAGCCGCTTGTTTCGATCACGGGACTCGTCGGCGTACTCGCCGATCGACACCGCGTAGACGTGGTCGGTGAGAAAGTACGCGAGGTACGCCCGCGTTCGTTTTCCGTACTCGGTGAAATACGGCGCGATAGAGGCCGAGTACATGAGCATCCGGAGGTTGATGACGAGCCCGGTGAGGACGATGATCGCGAGTCCCGCGTTTACAGCCATCAGCTCGACCATCACGAGCTGTGCGGTGCCCGCGAAGATCCCTGCGGACATCGCAACCGTCTGGAGGACCGACAACCCCGCGCCGTCGGCGGCGATCCCGAAGACGAGCGCGAACGGGATGAGCCCCAGCAGGATTCCGACGGAATCGCGGGCTCCTGCCCGGAAATCTACGTGCAGTAGTCGTGACAGCAGTCGCTGCTCCTGGGGGTCCTGTTCGAGAGCGGTACGTGCGTCTGAATCGGCAGGCTCGTCTTGTCCCGCCGATGCGTTTTCGTTCGCTGACATTGTGACGTCGATAGTGGGATCCGATCCGAACGAGCCTCGGGCGGGTGACGCCCTGGCTGACGGGCGATACGGCTGGTGGCGTCGACACTGACGCGGTACGGCATCGCTCCTCGGTGGCCGACCGCCTCGACCGCCGCACGAATCGGTCGTTTTGGCTAACTCGTTACCACGTGCTGAGTGTTACCTATCACGTAGCATACCGTCCTCGTTGAAAACTGTATCGGATGATCATCCAACACGTTGTTTCACGGAACGACGGCGGAAAAACCGGTCCCCGAGGTAAAACTTAACTATCGACCGTTCGATTTCTCGGTCGATGACCCGAGCTGAGGCCGTACTCGTCGACGCAGTGCGAACCCCGCAGGGGCGGAAAGACGGTGGACTCGCCGATGTCTACCCCGAGGACCTCGTTACGACTGTGCTCGAGGCGCTGGTCGAGCGAACGGGCGTCCCGGCCGAGGAGTGGGACGACTTCCGCCTCGGCTGTGCGAACCAGGAGGAAGAACAGGGCCGGAACCTCGCCCGTCAGTCGCTGCTCGCGGGCGGCTTCCCTGAGACCGTACCGGGCGCGACGACCACCCGTCTCTGTGGCTCGTCGCTGACGACGCTCGTAGACGCCGTCCGCGCGGTCGAGACGGGTGACGGCGAGGTCTACCCCGTCGCCGGCGTCGAACACATGAGCCGGATCCCGTTCTCGGACTGGCTCCACCCCGGGATCGAGGAGCGGTACGACGTCGACGAGCTCCCGATGGGCGCGACCGCCGAGCGCGTCGCCCGACGGTTCGACATCGGCCGTGAGGAGCAAGACGAGTTCGCGCTCCGCTCCCACGAGCGCGCGCTCGAGGCCTGGGACGAGGGGCGGTTTGACGGCGAGGTAGTCCCCGTCGAAACGAGTGACGGCGTCGTCGAGCGTGACGAGGGTCCACGGGAGGCCACCGACCTCGAGACGCTGGCTGACCTCCCCACCGTTTTCGCCGACGACA